>CALMLK010000254.1 GCA_937868035.1 uncultured Alphaproteobacteria bacterium | reverse complement strand
GCGATGAGGTGGAGAGCGGCGCATAGACCGACCAGCCCGTGCCCGCACCGTGCATGCCGGCGGGACCTTCGACGAAGAGCGAGATCAGCAGCAGCGTGAAGGAGGGAACGAGGAGCCAGAAGGAAATGTTGTTCATGCGCGGGAAGGCCATGTCGGGGGCACCGATCATGAGGGGCACGAACCAGTTGCCGAAACCGCCGATCATGGCGGGCATGATCATGAAGAACACCATGATCAGGCCGTGGGCCGTCACGAAGGCGTTGAACATGTGCTTGCCGTTGTCCACGGCCGAGGCCGCGTCAACGCCATAGACCATCTGGGCGAGGCCGTGGAAAATCTGGATCCCCGGTTCCTGCAGTTCCATGCGCATGAAGACGGACAGGATGCCGCCGATGCAGCCGGCCATGATGGAGAACCACAGGTACATCGTGCCGATGTCCTTGTGGTTGGTGGAATAGACGTAACGGCGCCAGCCCGAAGGGTCGGCGTGATGATCGTCATGAGCGGCGTGCGCGGTTGCCATTTGTTTTCTTGCCTCTCGGAAAAATGAATATCAGTTGGCGGCCAGCTGGCCCTTGGCCTGCAGCATGGCGAACAGGAAGTCGCGGGCCTCTTCCACGCTCGCCGTCTGCACCTTGTCGGTCCAGGCCTTGTAGTCGGCCTCGGAGACGACGTGCAGTTCGATCGGCATGAAGGCGTGGTCCTTGCCGCAAAGCTCGGAGCACTGGCCGTAGTAGGTGCCTTCCTTCTCGGCGCGGAACCAGTCTTCGTTCAGGCGGCCGGGAATGGCGTCGATCTTCATGCCGAAAGACGGAATGGTCCATGCATGGATGATGCCGGCGGGATCGGCGGTGATGATCATCTTCACCGTCTTGTTGACGGGAACGACCACGGGAACGTCCGTTGCCAGCAGGTAAGGCTTGTTGGCGGCCTTGGCGTCGGCTTCCGGCAGCAGCGAGGCGGTGAAGCTCACCTTGGGTTCGCCGCCCTCGTCCACGCCGAGGTCGGGATATTGGTAGGTCCAGTTCCAGCCGGGATTGCCGATGGCCTTGATGGTGATGTCGGCCTGGGGAATGTCACGCTGGAAATAGAGGAGCCGGAAGGAGGGAATGGCAATCGCCACGAGAATGAGGACCGGGATCACCGTCCACGCCACTTCGAGAACCGCATTGTGCGTCGTCTTCGACGGCACCGGGTTGGCCTTGGCGTTGAACTTCACCATCACGATGATGAGCAGCGCCAGGACGAACAGTGCGATGATGACCGTGATCGGCACCAGCAGGTAGTTGTGGAAGAAATGGATGCTTTCCGCCACGGGCGTAACTGCGTCCTGGAAACCCATCTGCCAGGGTTCGGCATGGCCGGCGGCGGCCTGCGCCAGGTTTGGCGCTGCGGCAAGCGCAAGCAGCGTCAGTGCGAATTTCGCAGTCTTCATCATTTCAAATGTGCCCTCACATGGATCCCGGGTTTGGAGCGTCTCGATCAAGCGAAAACAATCCGTCCCGAAAGCGGTTTGATCTAGATCAACCACATTCCCTTGGCTGCGGCAACAGGACCGGGCGCGGCAAAACGTCATTCACGGCGGGGACTTGAACGCAGGCCGGATTTCTGCCGCATTTGCACCGGAAAGCCGCCGTTTCCGGCAGCCTCAAGGCAGCTTGCCAGCCCCAACCGCCGGGGCTAAGAGCGCCCCCTGTATCTGATAAAGGACCGTTTTACGTGAGAATCACCCGAGTATTCGCGCTGGCCGCACTGGCCTCCTCCCTGATGATCCTCCCCCACGCGAATCAGGCCGTGGCGCAGGATGATCCTGCCGCCCAGCCGGATGCGGGGAAGAGCGACGGGCAGCCCCTGCCGCCGGCGGGCCTCGGTCCGCGCAAGAACGCTCCTCCGGCACAGGCCGGCAAGCGCCCGATGCCCAAGGTTGAGAACATCGGCACCTTTGGCGCCTGGGGCGTGCAATGCGCCGAGGCTCCGGCCGATCCTGCCGATGCCGGCGGTGCTGGTCCCGGCAAGGCCTGCGGCATGACCCAGCAGGCCAAGAGCGACAAGAACGCCAAGGTCGGCCTCTCGGTCATCGTCAACAAGGTGAAGCGCGGCGACAAGTCGGCGCTGTTCATGCGCATCATGACGCCTGTGGGCGTCTACCTTCCCACGGGCATTCCGGTGGAAATCGATGGTACGGCGCTGCCGTCACGCCTCGTGTTCACCCGCTGCCTCCCGCCCATCTGCGAAGCCATGGGTGAAATGTCGGCCGATACGCTGGGCAAGTTCAAGAAGGGCGGCAAGTCCACCTTCTATCTCTACGACCGCCCCGGCAACGGCTTCCCCATCAACATCTCGCTTGAAGGTTTCGGCGCGGCGCTCGCCGAACTCGACAAGCACTAATTCATCTGCTCCGCTCATTTCCGAACAGGCCCGGACTGGAAGGTCCGGGCCTTTCTCATTATGTAACGGGTTCAAACTCCAGCTTCGTCCCAGGAACTTTGCCCCATGCCCACTCTCGACGCCATTGGCGACCTTTCCCTCGCAGAGGCCCGGCGCACCACGCAAGAGGTGCTGGCCAAGGCGGATGATGGCGAGTTGTTCATCGAGAAGCGCCAGAGCGAAAGCCTGGTCTTTGATGACGGCAAGCTGAAGTCCGCCTCCAGCGACGACGGCCAGGGCTTCGGTCTCAGGGCCGTGAGCGGGGAGACGGCGGCCTATGCCCATTCCTCCGACCTCTCGCCTGCGGCTCTGCGTCGGGCCGGTGAGACGGTGGAAACAATCCTGCGCCATGGCCGCAGCCGCACCGTGAGTGCGGCTCCCCAGCGCAGCAACCGCAAGCTCTATGGCGATTTCACTCCGGCGGATGTGCTGGATTTCGCCGACAAGGTTGCGCTGCTGCAGAAGGTCGATGCCTTCACGCGCGGGCTCGATACGCGGGTGCGGCAAGTATCGGTTTCCATCGGCACGGACTTTCAGGACGTCACCATCGTCAGGCCCGATGGCGAGTTGTTCCGCGACATCCGCCCCCTGCTCCGCTTCAATGTGTCCGTCACCACCGACAGCGGCGTGAAGCAGGGCCAGGGCAGCGACGGCTTCGGCGGGCGGGCGCTTCCCGCCTCCTACCTCACGGAAGAGCGCTGGCAGGCGGCGGCGCGGGAAGCCTACCGGCAGGCCATGGTGGCGCTGGAGGCAGGGGATGCGCCTGCGGGCGAGATGGACGTGCTGCTCGGCCCCGGCTGGCCGGGCATCCTGCTCCATGAGGCCATCGGTCACGGACTTGAAGGCGACTTCAACCGCAAGGGCACGTCCGCCTTCGCCGGCCTGATGGGCCAGAAGATCGCCGCCGATGACGTGACCGTCGTCGATGACGGCACGCTGCCGGACCGGCGCGGTTCCATCACCATCGACGACGAGGGAACACCGTCGCATTGCACGACGCTGATCGAGAATGGCGTGCTCGTCGGCTATATGCAGGACCGCATGAACGCGCGGCTGATGGGGGTTGCGCCCACCGGCAACGGACGCCGCCAATCCTATGCCCATGCGCCCATGCCGCGCATGACCAACACCTACATGCTGAACGGCAAGCGCACGCCGGAGGAAATCCTGGCCTCGATGAAGACAGGCCTGTTTGCCAAGTCCTTTGGCGGCGGACAGGTGGATATCACCTCCGGCAAGTTCGTCTTCACCGTGACGGAAGCCTACATGATCGAGGATGGCAAGCTGACACGTCCGGTGCGCGGCGCCATCCTGATCGGTGCGGGAGCCGAAGCGCTGAAGAAGATCTCCATGGTGGGCAACGACCTCGCCCTCGACAAGGGCATCGGCATCTGCGGCAAGAACGGCCAGGGTGTTCCGGTGGGCGTGGGACAGCCGACACTCCGCATCAACGGCCTCACCGTCGGCGGCACAAAGGCGGCATAGGCACGTGACAGCAGCACGCCCTTCCTTCGTCATCTTCGACATGGATGACGTGCTCTGCCACTACGACCTTGGGCGGCGGCTGCGGTTTCTTGCGGCATTGGCCAACACCACGGCGCGCGACGTGCGTGCGGCCCTGTGGGATTCAGGCTTCGAGGAAGCCGCGGATGCGGGCGCCTATCCGGACCCGGCGGAGTATCTGCAGGAGTTCGGGGCGCGGCTCGGTTATCCGATCAGCGAAACGGAATGGGTGGATGCCCGCCGCCACGCCATGACCGCCAACAGCGAAGTGCTGGTTGTCGCCGCGCTGCTCAAGGCGCAAGCCGATGTGGCGATCTACACCAACAACGGGCCAATCGTGAAAAACAACCTGCACCGCCTGCTGCCGGAAGCGGCCCTGATCTTTCCCAACCGCTTCTGCTCCTATGAATTCGGCACCAAGAAGCCGGACCCCAGGAGCTTCGTGAAGCTGGTGGAGTCGCTGGGCCGCAAGGCGGCGGAGTGCTGGTTCATCGACGACAAGAAATCCAACGTGGAGGGCGCGCGCATCGCGGGCCTCACCGCGCATCACTATCGCAACCCCACCCTGCTGGTGAACGAGGGGCGCCGGTTGGGGTTTGAGCTGTGAGTGACACGACGGCAAAGCCTTCGGGCCGGGGCGCCATCTTCCTCACCGGGTCCGTCATGCGCCATGTCGTCATCATGACGATGACGGGTGCCGTCGGCCTCATGACCATGTTCGGTGCCGACCTTGCCGACCTTTACTACCTCAGCCTTCTCAACGACACGAACGTGACGGCGGCCATCGGCTTTGCCGGCATCCTTTCCTTTGCCAATCTCTCCATGAGCCTTGGCATCGGCATTGCAGCGGCAGCGCTTGTTGCGCGCAATATCGGCGCGGGCGATCCGGTGCGGGCAAAGGAGTTCGCCACCAGTTCCGTCACCTTCACGCTGGTTGTCTCAGGCGCCTACACGCTGCTGGCAGCGATCTTTGCCGATCCGCTGATGCGGTTCCTCGGCGCGGAGGGCGAGGCGCTGCGGCTGGCAACGTCCTATATCCGCATCCTCACGCCCGGCTTCATCATGCTGGCGACGGCGGTGTGCTGCTCCTTCGCCTTGCGCGGCATCGGCAGCCCGACGCGGGCGATGTTCGTGACGCTGGGTTCGGCTGCAGCGACGCTCATCATCGATCCGATCATGATCTTCCATTTCGGCTGGGGCATCCAGGGGGCGGCGGTGGCGCATGTCTGCGCCAACACCTGCGCGCTGGCCTTCGGCATTCACGGCCTTGCTGTGCATCACCGCTTCCTCAATCACATCTCGCTCAAAGGCCTGCGGCGGGATTTCAAGACAATCTGGTCGATCGCGCTGCCGGCGATGCTCACGCAGCTGGCGACCCCCTTCACGGTCGCCTACACGACCTATGCGGTGGCGCCCTTCGGCACCGAGGCCGTCTCTGCCTCCGCCATCATCGGGCGCATCGTGCCGGTGGCGTTCGGCATCATCTTCTCGCTCTCGGGTGCGGTTGGCCCCATCATCGGGCAAAATTTCGGCGCGCGTGATTTCGGCCGTGTGCGCCAGACGCTGTGGGACGGCTTGAAGTTTGCCGCCGTCTACACGCTCATCACGTCGGCACTCCTGTTTGCCTTCCGCGAACATGTGGCGGCGGCTTTCCATCTCAACGGCGAAGCGCGCACCATCGTGATCTTCTTCTGCTCGTGGATCGGCATCACCTGGGCTTTCGCAGGTGCGCAGTTCGTTGCCAACGCGGCGTTCAACAACCTCGGGCGCCCTGCTCTTTCAACCTGGTTCAACTGGGGGAAGGCGACGCTTGGCACGATTCCCTTCGCCATCATCGGCAGCCGGCTCGCGGCAGTGGAAGGCATGATGGCGGCAATTGGCGTGGGTTCCATCGTTTTTGGCATTGCGTCCGTATGGGTGGCCGCTAGGATTGTGAACAGACTGGAATCCGGAACCTCCCAAGCCCATGGCCATCACTGACATTCTCGCCGCCGCGCAGGGCGGCCGCTACTACGCCAACGCCGCACAGGCCTGCGGCCTCTCCGAAAGCGAAGCACGCCGCGCCATCGACTCCTTCGCGCCCGGGATTGCGTCGAAGCTGAAGGCGAAGGCCGCCGCCGATGCCGAGGCCTTCGAGGCGCTGCTCGATCTGCTGGAGGAAGGTGGCGACAGCTCCGACCTCAACGATGCGGATGCCATGACGGGCAGCGAGGCGCAGGCCGATGGCACGGCGATCCTCGATGAAATCTACGGGTCCAAGGCCGCTGCCATGTCTGCACTGGGCGCGGAAGGTGCCGGCCAGCAGAAAGCGGCGGCCCTTTCGGCCACGGCCGTGATGGCGACGCTGGCCGCGAGCAATGCGATGCAGTTGTCGGGCACGCCGCAACAGGCAGCCGATTCCGGCGGCGGTGGCGGGCTCATCTCTGTCATCCTCGCAGCGCTGCTCAAGGGTCTCATGCAGGGTGCGCAGCGTCAGCTGGCGCCGAAGCGGCGGCGGCGGCGCTACACCTATTCGACGCGGCGGCGCACCACCACGCGGCGGCGCAAGCGCACGCCGGGACTCGACGACATTTTCAAGGACATTCTGACCGGGAGAAAATGACCATGGATCTTTCCGCCATCGGCCGCCAGTTCGGCCTCAATGATGAACAGACGCGGGCGGCGCTTGATGCGCTCGTGCCCGTCGTGGCCGCAGGGGTGCGCAAGCAGGCGCAGTCGCCGGAAGGCTTGCAGGACTTGCTGCGCTCGGTGCTGACAGGTGGTTTCGGTGCAGCCCTTGATGATCCGGGTTCCGTCTCGTTCGATACGGCCAAGGGCCGCGGCGATGACGTGCTGGGCCAGATCTTCGGCAACAAGGACACGAGCCGCGAGGTGGCACAGCAACTGTCGCTCAACTCCGGCATCGGTGCTGCGGTGCTGAAAAAGTTGCTGCCCATCGTTGCCACCATCGTCATGGGCCAGATGGCCAAGAAGATCGGCGGGGGCAGTGGCGGCGGCCTGGGTGACATTCTCGGCGGCATCCTGGGGGGCGGATCGGCGTCCGAACCTGCGCCTTCCGGCAGGTCCGGCGGCGGCATCGGCGACATCCTGAAGGATGTGCTGGGCGGCGGTTCGGCAGAGCCTGCGCCCACCCCTGCTCCACAGCCGCGCGGTGCCGCTCCTTCGGGCGGATCGCTGGAGGACATTCTCAATGACATTCTTGCGGGCGGGCAGAATGGCCGCGTGATCGTGAAGCAAATGCCCCCCGGCCAGATGGGCGACATCCTCAAGGACATCCTGGGTGGTGGTGCAGGCGGAGGCGGGGCAGCGCCCGCCCCCAGCGTTGAACGGGGCCGCAAGACGCTGGATGACATTCTCGGCAAGGGCACCAAATCCGGTGACGCCGGTGACGACCTGCTCAACTCCGTGGAAGACGCGATCCGCCGCCGGCGGTAAGGCTCACTCGTGCCGCAACGCCTCGATGGGATCGAGGCGGGCGGCGCTGCGGGCGGGGAAGAAACCGAACACCACGCCAATCACGGCCGAGAAGACCACGGCCACGGCGGCCATGGTGACATTGAAGCCCATGGGAATGCCGAGCAGCAGCGCTCCCAGCGCCGCCAGCCCATAACCCAGCGCAAGCCCGATCAATCCGCCAATGAGGCAGAGCACGATCGCCTCCACGAGGAATTGCAGCAGCACCTGGTTGGCGCGCGCGCCGATGGCGAGGCGAATGCCGATTTCGCGGGTGCGTTCCGCAACCGACACCAGCATGATGTTCATGATGCCGATGCCGCCGACGAGCAGGCTGACGGCGGCCACCGCGCCCAGCAAACCCGTCATCACGGAGGTGGTGGACGACATTGCGGCGGCGATCTGGGTCATGTCGCGAACGGTGAAATCGTCTTCCTCGCCCGGATCAATGCGGCGCGTTTCGCGCAGGATTTCCGCCATGGCGGATTGCAGCGCGGGCAAGACTTCCTGATTGATGCCCGAGACGGCGATGGTCGCGATCCGGGTCGAACCTGCGATGCGGCGCTGATAGGTGCGGAGCGGCATGACCACCGTATTGTCCTGGTCGGTGCCGAACGCGGACTGACCCTTGGCTGCGAGCGTGCCGGTCACCTCGCAGGGCATGGCGCCGACGCGGATGATACCGCCCAGCGGGTTTTCGCCCTGAAAGAGTTCCCGCACCAACGTGGCGCCGATCACGCACACGGCGGTGCCGCTGCGCGCATCCGACTCGCTGAAGGTGCCACCAGAGGTGAAGGCCCAGTCCTGCGTGTCGAAGAAGCTCGGCTCCGTGCCGGTGACCTGCGTGTCCTGGCTTGCCGTGCCGTAGATCACCTTGACCTGCTTGCTGGAGGACGCAGCCATGGCGCGCACGCCGGTGAGGCCGTTGCGGAGCGCGTCCACATCGCGTTCGGAAAAACTGCGGGATTCGCCGCCCGTGGGCGGACCTGACGTGGGTGCACCGGGGCGGGCAATCAGCATGTTGCTGCCGAGCTTTGACAGTTCCGATGTCATCTTGCTCTGGGCGCCCTCGCCGATGGTGACGAGTGCGATCACCGCCGCCACGCCGATCACGATGCCGAGCAGCGTGAGGATGGAGCGCAGCACGTTGCGCCGGATGGTGCGGAGCGCGAGCTTGACGGATTCCCAGATCATGCCGCCACCCTCACATCGCTCTTGATCTGGCCATCGGCAAACACAACCTTGCGCCCGGCATAGGCGGCAATGTCGTTTTCATGCGTGACCATGATCACCGTGATGCCGCGCACCGTGTTGAGGTCGGTCACGAGTTTCATCAATTCGTGGCTGCGGGCGGAGTCGAGGTTGCCCGTGGGTTCGTCCGCCAGCAACACCAGCGGATCAGTCACGATGGCGCGGGCGATGGCCACGCGCTGCTGCTGGCCACCGGAGAGTTCGCCCGGCGTGTGGCTTTCGCGGCCTTCGAGGCCAACGGCCTTGAGGGCCTCGGCGGCGCGGCGCTCGCGTTCGGCGCGCTTCATGCCGCGATAGACCAGCGGCAGTTCCACATTCTCCAGTGCTGTCGTGCGCGGCAAAAGGTTGAAGCCCTGGAAGACGAAGCCGAGATAGTTGCGGCGGAGCAGAGCGCGGCCATCGTTACTGAGGCGCGTGACATCAACGCCGCTGAACTCGTAGCTTCCTGCCGTCGGGCGGTCGAGGCAGCCGATGATGTTCATGCAGGTGGACTTGCCGGAGCCGGAGGCCCCCATGATGGCGATGAATTCACCCGGCGCGATGTCGAGATCAACGCCATCCAGCGCATGCACGCGGGCCGCACCCTGGCCATAGAAGCGGCGAAGGCCCCGGAGCGAGATGAGCGGCGGCCTCTCGCGCGGGTCAAAGGCGTTCATCGCGACGATGCCCCGGCGGCACTGTGCTGCCCGGTGATGACGGCATCGCCTTCCTTCAGGTTGCCCGAGAGCACCACCGTGTTGCGGCCATCACTGGCGCCCACCTTGACGGAAACCTGCTCGGCCTTGCCGGCGCGGAGGACATAAAGTTCACGCTCGCCATCGGGCGCCGTGCCCCGCTTGCCACGATCGCGCGGGAAGCGCGGCATGAAGATGCTGGTGATGGAAAAGCCGCGGGATTCCTCGGCCACCGGCGGCTGATAGCGCAGCGCCTCGTTGGGCACGGTGAGGGCCTGCTTGTATTCCTCGGTGACGATGCGGGCCGTTGCAGTCATGCCCGGACGCAAGGCCAGGTCTTCATTGGGCGCGGAGAGGATCGCCTTGTAGGTGACGACGCCATCCACCGTTTCGGGGGCATAGGAGAGGCGTTCGATGGCGGCGGGAAAAGCACGGCCCCGATAGGCATCGACACTGAAGGTGGCCTTCTGGCCCGTCTTCACCGCACCCATGTCGGCCTCGTCGACGGCGGCTTCAAGTTGCACGCGCGACAAGTCCTGCGCGATGGTGAACAATATGGGGGCCTGTAGCGATGAGGCGACGGTCTGGCCGGGTTCGACGGCGCGCTTCAGCACGATGCCGTCAATGGGCGACAGGATGGACGCGCGCTTGAGGTCGGATTCGATGATGGCACGATCGGCGCGGGCCGAGGCCACATCGGCTTCAGCCGAGGCGATAGCGGCCTTTCCGCGGGTGACGGCGGAAAGTGCCGTGTCGTAGTCCTGCTGGGTGGAAAGCCCGCGCTTGCGCAACGAGGCCTGGCGCTCCGCCAAAGTCTGGCGTTCGGCAAGGGTTGCCTTCGCTTCGTCGCGGCGGCCTTCCGCTGCCGCGACCTGCGCATCCACCTTCGCCTTCTGCGCCTGCAGGCGGTCGGTATCGAGGGTGGCCAGCACGTCGCCTGCCTTCACCGCACTGTTGTCATCGACGGCGACGGTGCGGACCACGCCGGAGAGTTCGCTGCTGACATCCACTTGGGTGATCGGCTGGATGGTGCCCGTGGCGGATACCGTCACGGTGAGGTCCGCGGTTCTTGCGTCCACCGTATCGTAGACCACGGCCGCGTTCGAGGCCGTCATGGCGCGGTAGCCGTAGATTGCGCCGCCCAATATCGCCGCGATGGCGATCAACCAGACAGCACGGCGCAGCCACTTCCGCCCCTTGCGGGCCGCAGTGAGATCAAGCGCTTCCTCGATGTCGGCGCGACTGGGTTGTGTCATCACGTTCATGGGTCAACCGTATATAGGTACGGAAGACGGGCGGCGGCGGGATATTCCGTCGCATCAGGTGAAAATAAAGTAAGCCGGCACCGCCGCATACAGCAGCATGGCCAGCAGCAGCGCCGCCCGCACCCAGCCATTGCCGAAGCGCCGGAAAACCAGAAGCGCCAGTGCCAGACCCATGGCCGCCTCGAACACGGCAAAGACGTGTCCGTGGTGGGCGCCATCCCAATAGGAAACCGACGACATGAACTTCCAGCGGCTCACGGGCCAGAAGCTCATGTGGGCATCTTCCCGGTGGGTCACGAAATCGATCAGCGTATGGAGCAATCCCGAGAGGGCGAACACGAAAATCGCCGACCAGCGGTCGATGGCCTCCGCCGTTGCGGCGAGGCGTTCGCGCCGCCAGAGGGCGAGCAGCAGAAGGCCGCCCCAGAGCCAGACATTGTGACCGATGGCATTGGCCCGCTGCCACCATTCCTGCCAGTAAAGGATTCCGAAGATGATGGGGTCGGGGATGGCCGCCAGCTTCAGGACCAGCAGGGTGAGCAGCATGGGCACATCGGGGAGAATTCCTCCGAGCGCGCCAGCCAGCGCGTTCCGCGGTTTGCGGCCTCCCAGGGCGGCGCCCATGATCACGTGAGTCTGCGTATACATGCGCAAAGGTTATGAGCAATCCGCGGCGGCTGCAATTGCAGGCGGCAGCGGCCCGCGATAGGCTTTGCCCAAAGGGGAACCTGCATGTCCGACGTCGTCTACAAGTCCGCGCTTGAGCTTGGCCGCATGCTCAAGAAGAAGAAGCTGTCGGCGGTGGAATTGCTGGGCGAATGCCTGACGCAATACGCCCGCCACAACGAGAAAGTCAACGCGGTGATCCTCACCGATCTGGCGCGGGCGCGGAGTGCCGCACGGGCGGCCGACAAGCGGATTGCGGCAAGCGAAACGGCCTCACCCTTCGATGGCGTTCCCATGACGGCGAAGGAGAGCTTCGACTGGGAGGGACATCCCTCGACGTGGGGTGATCCGGAACTCGTCAACAACGTGCCGAAAACCAATGCGGTGGCCCTGCAGCGGATGCTGGATGCGGGGGCTGTCATGTATGGCAAGACCAACGTGCCGCTGGGGCTGGCGGACTGGCAGAGTTTCAATGCGGTCTACGGCACCACCAACAATCCATGGGACGTGACGCGCACGCCCGGCGGTTCATCGGGCGGGTCTGCGGCGGCGCTTGCCACCGGCATGACGGCGCTGGAAATCGGTTCCGACATCGGTGCCTCCATCCGCAATCCCGCGCACTACTGCGGCGTCTACGGCCACAAGCCCACCTATGGCGTGGTGCCCTATCGCGGCCACCTGATGCCGGGCAGCGTATCGATCAGCGACATCACGGTGGCAGGCCCCCTGGCGCGCTCAGCGAAAGACCTCACCGCCATGATGGCCTTGCTGGCGGGCACGGAGGGACTGGAGGCGCGTGGCTTGCAAGTGAAATTGCCCAAGCCCCGCTTCACGGCGTTGAAAGAGTTGCGCGTGGCGGTGAAGCTCAGCAGTTCTGCCAGCGATGTGGACCAGTCCTACCAAAACCGCCTGATCGCGCTGGGGGAGTTCCTGAAGAAGAAGGTGAAGAAGCTGTCCTACGAAGCCGCCCCGGCCTTCAGTGACCAGGAGGCTTACGAGAACTACATCACCCTGCTGCGTGCCACGGCGACCAAGCGCATGAGTGATGCGGAAATCACTGCGGCGGCGGAGAAGGCGCGGGGCTTCGACGCGGCCGATACTTCCTATGTTCCGCTGATGACGCGGGCTTTCGCGCTGTCACACGGCGGCTGGCTGCGCGCCAACGAACGGCGCCACCAGATGGCGTTGCTGTGGGATGCCTTCTTCGACGACTGGGATGTGCTGCTGTGTCCCGCCGCGGCCTCTGCCGCATGGCCGCATGACCATGTGGGTGAGCGTCATGAGCGGGTCATTCCCGTCAACGGCAAGATGGTCTCGACCATTGATCAGCGTTTCTGGGCCGGATATTCCTGCAACTTCTTCCTGCCCTCGACCATCGCACCCATCGGTCTTATTCCGGCGGGCCTTCCCGTGGGCGTGCAGATCATCACGCGCGCCTACAATGATCTGTCGTCCCTCAAGGTGGCGGAGTGGATCGAAGAGGAGTTCGGCGGGTTTACCCCGCCTCCGGGATATTGACGAAGCGGCGCGTCATGTCACGCCCGGCCCGGTAATTTCGCGGATCAGTTTTCGTTGCATGGCGGCGCCGAAGTCGTCGTAGCTGTCGGCCTTGATGACGAAGTTGGAAGGGCCGCCCGCCACCTGGCGTTCGAGATAAACATCCAGCGTCGGCCATTCATTGGCGATGGCGAGGCCGTTGATGGTGATGCCGCGGGCGACGACTTCGTCGCGGGCGCGATAGGCGGGGCGGCCCATGTTGTTACGGCCGTCCGTGGACAGATCAATTACCCGGCGCGTGGCCGGAGGAGCCAGCACCATCAGCGCGCCCCCATAGAGCAAGGCGGCGGAAATGGCCGTGCCACCCTGCTCTGCCGAGCGCGGTGCGGCGGCGAGACGGGTGCCAAGGCGCCGGGCATCGGCAGCCGTGGCGATGACGGTCCAGGGCTGTATCACCAACTGGGTCTCAAGGTCCGACCAGAGAAAAACACTCAGGGCGATCCGTTGCAGCGGACCCTTTTCGATTGCTTCCCAGATTTCCGCACTGGCAACCGCGTCACCCATGCCTTGCATCTGCAGGCGGAATTCGCGGGCGTCCACGCTGTAGGAGCAATCAATGGCCAGCACCAAGGCAAGATCAACGGGCGCTGCCTCCGCCCATGCAGAGGGTGCGGCCAGCGCCGCCAGCAACCCCGCCCCGAACACACGCCGTGTGGGCCGGGCGGCGGACACGGCTAATGCGAGGCGAACTCGGCGTAATCGAGGGCGCGGCAGTCGGCGGCTTTCCATCCGACATGAACGGTCTTGCCTTCGTCCACACCACCCGTATTGGCCTTGTTCGGCACCTTGACGATGAAGTCATCATGACCCGCCACTTCCAGGCGGGCGCGAATGTGGTCTCCGAGATAGATCAGCTCGGCGATACGGCCCTTGAGCAGGCCATCGACCGCCGACGATCCCGGATTGATCTCGACCCGCTCGGGGCGGACGGACAGGAGCGTGCGGTCGCCCTTCTTCACGTTGACGGCGAGCGCCTTCACCACTTCGCCATTGTCCAGCTTCACATGGGACGTGCCATCGGCGCCGATCTCGGCAACGGTGCCCTTCAGCTTGTTGTTCTCGCCGATGAACTGCGCCACGAAGGAATTCTGCGGCCGCTCATAGAGCTCGGCGGGCGTGGAGAGTTGCTGCACGATGCCGTCGTTGAACACCGCGATGCGGTTCGACATGGTGAGCGCTTCCGACTGGTCGTGGGTGACGTAAACGACGGTGACAC
This sequence comes from uncultured Alphaproteobacteria bacterium, assembly GCA_937868035.1. Classification (GTDB taxonomy): domain Bacteria; phylum Pseudomonadota; class Alphaproteobacteria; order Rhizobiales; family Aestuariivirgaceae; genus Aestuariivirga. Next base: position 733 of record CALMLK010000254.1, on the reverse strand, counting down.
CCAGACGGTCATGGATGTGCTTGATCTCGTATTGCATCTGCTCGCGCAATTGCTTGTCGAGGGCGCCGAGCGGCTCGTCCATCAGCACGAGATCGGGTTCGAACACCAGCGCGCGGGCGACAGCGATGCGCTGCTGCTGGCCGCCGGACAACTGGCCCGGACGGCGGTTCGCCATCTGCGGCAGCTGCACCATGTCCAGCACTTTCTTCACCCGCGCCTCGCGGTCGGGCTTGGGGATGTTGCGGACTTCAAGGGGGAAGGCAAGGTTCTCCGCCACCGTCATGTGCGGGAAAAGCGCATAGTTCTGGAAGACCATGCCGATGCCGCGCTTGTGCGGCGGCACGTTGTTGATGGGCTTGTCCTTCAGGTAGATCTCGCCGTGGGTGGCGGGCTCGAAGCCCGCCAGCATCATCAGCGTCGTCGTCTTGCCGGACCCCGAGGGCCCGAGCATTGTCAGGAACTCGCCCTGGGCGATGTCGAGGTTGAGGTTTTTAACCACCAGCGTTTCGCCATCGTAGCTTTTCTGCACGTTGACGAAACGAACCATGGCTTCAGATTGTGACACGACGAACGACCCCTGCGTTTCCTGTTTGGAAAGAGCATAGCAAGCACGGCGCAGAAGGAAAGCCCCCGCGCCTGCCGGTTACTTGCGCTTGCCTGCCTTTTTCTTGGCCACCGTCTTCTTGGCCACCGTCTTCTTGGCCACCTTCTTTTGCGCCACCTTCTTCTTGGC
>CALMLK010000253.1 GCA_937868035.1 uncultured Alphaproteobacteria bacterium | reverse complement strand
GCCCGACATGGTGACAGCTTAACGTTCCATTTTCGTTCCGTCAATCCAACTCACCCCACCATCATCACCACCGGCAGCACCCACAGCGCCAGCGCCACATAGGCCAGCCAGGGGAAGCGCTCTTTCCGTTGCAGGCCGATGATCGCGCTTGTGACTGTGATCACCAGCGCCGCCAGCAGGAACAGCAGCGTGCTGCCGAAGCCGCTGGAACCATCGCCGCTGGGGGTTCGCATGGCGTCCATCAGCATCGTCACGGGCATGAGGCTGGCCGCCGCGAGGACGGCGATGCCCAATGAGATCGGGGGTGGGGCGATGGGCGGGCGTTGTGCGGGCTGGAGTTCCATGGGCTCCACAGTGTCAAAGGCCGGGGGACCGGGTCAAGCCCGGCCATGGAGAGTTGACTGCTGAGGAAACGGCCGGATGATCTTCGACCATCCGACCCCCACCCCGGCCCTCACCACAAGGGGGAGGGAGAAGGGTTGGGCCGATGGTCGCTTGTTGGTGTTCGGGCCACTGGCCCCCCGGCAAGCCGGGGGAGAGACTTGCGCTCATGCCCGGCGGATCGCCCGGTTGACGCCGCTCATCACGGCCTTGAGGGAGGCGGTGACGATATTTTTGTCGATGCCGACACCGAAGAGCGTTGAGCCATCGGCGAGGCGGAGTTCGACGTAGGCGACCGCCGTGGCGTTGGCGCCGTGGCCCATGGCGTGCTCGCGGTAGTCGGCGACGTCGAAGGCGACCCCGCTTTCCTTGCGCAACGCATCGACGAAGCCATCGACCGGGCCGTTGCCGAGGCCCTTGATCGTCTTGGCCTTGCCATCGACGGTGATCCTGGCGGTGACGGCCTGCTCGCCCTTCTCGCCCGCGCCCGCCTTCACGCTGTGCTCGACGAAGCCATAGCGGCCGTTGCCATCGAGGTATTCGCGCTCGAAGGCGTTCCACAGGCGCGAGGCTTCCACCTCCACGCCCTCGCCATCGGCGATGGCCTGCACCACCTTGGAGAATTCGATCTGCAGGCGGCGCGGCAACTCGATGCCGTGTTCCGTCTCCATGATGTAGGCGATGCCGCCCTTGCCACTCTGCGAGTTGATGCGCACCACGGCCTCGTAGCTGCGGCCGAGGTCGAGTGGGTCGATGGGCAGATAGGGCACTTCCCACAGGGGCGCGTTGGAGCCCTTCATGTGCTTGAAGCCCTTGTTGATGGCGTCCTGGTGCGAGCCCGAGAAGGCGGTGAAGACGAGTTCGCCCGCATAGGGGTGGCGCGGATGGATGGGCAGCTGGTTGCAGTATTCCGCCATGCGCACGAGCTCGTTGATGTTCGAGCAGTCGAGGCCGGGGTTCACCCCTTGCGTGAACAGGTTCATGGCCAGCGTCACGATGTCGACGTTGCCGGTGCGCTCGCCGTTGCCGAAGAGTGTGCCCTCGACGCGGTCCGCCCCCGCCAGCAGGCCGAGTTCGGTGGCGGCGACGGCGCTGCCGCGGTCGTTGTGCGGATGGAGCGAGATGATGACCGAGGAACGGTTCTTGATCGTACGGCAGAACCATTCGATCTGGTCGGCGTGGATGTTGGGCGTCGACATCTCAACCGTCGCCGGGAGATTGAGGATCAAGGGCTTGGCGGGCGTCGGCTTGATCTCGTCCATGACCGCTTCGCAGATGGCGACGGCGTAATCGAGTTCCGTGCCGGTGAAGCTCTCGGGCGAATATTCGAAGCGGATGGCGTCCTTCATGCCGCTTTCGTCGGCCAGCGTCTTGATGAGGCGCGCCCCCGAGACGGCGATGTCGATGATGCCCTGGCGGTCCTTCTGGAAGACGACGCGGCGCTGCAATTCGCTGGTCGAATTGTAGAAGTGCACGATCGCCGACCTGGCGCCGCGAATGCCCTCGAAGGTGCGGCGGATCAGTTCCTCGCGGCACTGCACCAGCACCTGGATCGTCACGTCATCGGGGATCAGCTTGTTGTCGATGAGGTGGCGGCAGAAATCGAAATCCGTCTGCGAGGCGCTGGGGAAGCCGATCTCGATTTCCTTGAAGCCCATCTTCACCAGCGCGTTCCACATGCGCATCTTGCGTTCGTGGCCCATGGGCTCGATCAGCGACTGGTTGCCGTCGCGGAGATCGACGGAACACCAGACCGGCGGCTTGGTGATGGAGCGGGACGGCCACTGGCGGTCCGGCAAATTGACCGGCGTATAGGCGCGGTATTTCTCGGCGGGATTGATCATCATGATGGGAAACTCTGTGTCTTCTGCGTTGGCTCTGGTGTGGTCAATATCCCCGGAGAGCCAGGGCGCGTTCCGCCCGGCCGGCCCTCAGGGGCTGGTAAGCAGAAGCGACAGCAGAAGGGTGCGGGGATCGCGCATGGGTGAGGCTCTTAGGCGAGGCCGCGGCCAAAGGCAAGCACGCCCTTCTGCCGCCCCCTTTCGCGTGATAGCCTGACGCCGCTTCCGGAGGTGCCGCCCATGATGATCCGCCCCCTCTTCGCCGCCCTGCTCCTCGTCCTCGCCGCCGGCCCCGCCATGGCGGACGCCTGCGATACGCTGATTGATGCGGCGCAAGGCGCTCTCTCCAGCCCCTCCGCCACGCCGGCGCAGAAATCCTATCTGGAAGACCTGCTCAAGGCCGGCCGCGCCGCCAAGGCCCAGGGCAACGTGCAGGCCTGCCAGAACGCCCTGCAAAGCCCGAGACCCTTCCGCGACCCCAGCAAGGGCCGCGACTGCAACGAAACGCCGGACACCGTGTGAGGCGGCCCCGGTTTCGTCACATTGTGCTTCAAATCTAGCTCACATCCCTGTGATCTGAAAAGGGATTTTCCCATGAACCATTCCCGCCTCCCACCGTTTAGGAAGGGTACGGCGACACCTTCTCCCCCACACAACAGGAGACCTATCATGAGACTTTTCCTCGCGACGGCGGCCCTCGCCGCCACCGCTGCCTTTGCAGCCCCCGCCATGTCGGCCGAATGCGTGTCCGACCTGATCAAGGCCGATGCCATCATCCAGTCGGGCCAGCTTGATCCCTCCACCGCCCGCGCCGCAGACGCGCTTGCAGGTCGGGCCAAGACCGCCAAGACCGATGGCGAGTTCGAACGCTGCAACACGCTGACGCGCGAACTGATGGCGATGATCGACCCCGATGCCACCGGATATGGCTACGTGGATGAAGGTCCGGCCTACAACTGAGTGAAAGCGCCGGACTGAACTTTTTGGCGGCAGGGCCGTTTCCATGGACATGACTCCTTCCCATCCGGAGACCCGCCCATGAGAACGATCCTGCTGTCCATCCTTCTGGCGGGCGCCTTCCTGGCAGCCCCGGCCTTCGCGAACCCACGCTCCCTTGGCGACACCCCTGTCTGCCAGACCGCCGCCAAGGACCTTGCGCTGCCGGTTGGACCTTCCATCAGCCAGTGACGAGGCTTTTTGCCTGCGCCCCATGCCCCTTCTCCCGGCATGGGGCGTTTGCATTTGGCCCCGCAATGCCGCATTAACCTTGCATCGGCGGCGGGCTAAGTTTCGTCACAGTCCTCAGGCTAATGCACGCCGAACCATGTCAGGACGGGACAGCACAACCATGATTCGCCATTGCCTCTTCGCAGCCTCAGTGATCTTCAGCCTCTCGGCACCCGCGCTGGCGGACTCCTGCCAAGACGACATCGCCAAGATCGACAACGCCCTGAAGACCCAGGAAATCGACGCCGACAAGCGCGCCCAGGCCGAAGACATGCAGAGCCAGGCCGTGCAGCTCTGCGGCGCCGGCAACACCGAGGAAGGCCAGGCCGTCGCCACGGAAGCCAAGGTGCTTCTGGGAATCGACCAGTAAGCTTCGCCTAGACCTCGCCTAGACTTCGAACGCCAGCACGGCGAACACCACGATCAGCACCGACGACAGGCCGAGCAGAGGGCTGATCACTTTCAGCCGCTGTGCCAGCGCGGGTGTGGGGCCGCCCTTGCGCAACTGCCGCACCGTGAGCCGCAGCGTCACGTAAAGCACCAGAAGCGCCACGACCATCACCATCTTGATGTTGAACCATAGCGAGGCCACGGGAACGCTGCCGGTGGCCAGCAGTGCGCCGCCGCTGAGGATCAGCACGGCAATCGCCCCATCGGTGAAGGGCAGCATGGCAAGGCGGTGCATGGCGAGTCCCCGGGCCACGTCGCCTGTCTGCTTTTCCGCGATCCGCGCGTTGTAGGCATTGCCGAAGCCAAGCCCCACGCCAAGGGCTGCGGCGAGAATGTGCAGGGCAAACAGAATTTGATGCAGGGTCATATGTCGAGCACTCCGTTCATTATGGAAACGGCGCAGCCCCCGACACGCACGGCGGTGAGTGTGCCCTGTTTCACATCCGCTTCCAAGGTGAGATCGGAAGGCCGCCCCATTTCATAGCCCTGCTCCAGCTGCCATGTGTGGGTGCCGTCGGCGAGGCGCTCGGCGGTGAGAAGTTGTGCGGCGAGAAGTGCCGTTGCAGATCCCGTGGCGGGGTCTTCGGGAATGCCACCCGTCGGGGCATACATGCGCGCGCGGAAAGCCGTCGCCGCACCATCACCACCCCTTGTGTAGAGATAGGCTGCGTCCACCCCATTCAAGGGTTTGATGAGTTTCGACCAGTAAGGTTCGAGAACCTTTGCCTTTTCCAGAATGGCGCGGCTCTTCACCGGGACATAGAAGAAGCGCGGGCCCCCTTCCAGTGAGGCAAGGCCGTGGCCGTCGAAGCCGATGTCGGCGGGATCAAGGTTGAGCGCCTGGGCTGTCTCTTCCAGCGACGGCAGCGTCACCGGGGCGTGGAACGGCACGATGGGTGCGGTGAAGACGCCATGCACGCGGTCGGCAATGCGGCTCACCCGAACGGGCGTGAGGCCCGCCGGAAGTTCAAGGGTGATGGTGGTCTCGAAGCTGCATCCGGGCTTGTGCTTCAACGACGCCAGCAGCGCCGCCGTGCCAAGCGTGGGGTGGCCGGCAAACGGCATCTCGCCGCCCGGAAAAAAGATGCGGACCTTCGCGGTGTGGGCGGGATCTTCCGGCGCCATCACGAAACTGGTTTCGGAGAGATTGAACTCGCGGCAGATGCTCTGCATCTGCTCCGTGGTGAGCGCGTCGGCCCCCAGGATGACAGCCAGCGGATTGCCGCCAAACTTGCGCGCCGTGAAAACATCGAGGGTATGGAATGTGAGCTTCATGATTGCCCGAAACTATCGGGCGGCGGGCCGGTGCAGCAACGGAAACATTGTGCTGGTTGTCACGATGGAAAAGACCCGGTCTTCGCCGGGGTGACGGTGTTTGGATGGGAGAGGGGTGGCCCGCTTCCCGCGGGCCATCCGTACAGGATGTCAGTGCACGCTGGCGGCGACCAGTTCGTGTTCCATGGCGGAGGTGATGGCTGCTTCGCGCGAGCCGGAAATGGAGATGGGAGAGCCATCCGCATTGTAAAGGCAGAACAGTTTGGCCGTGGGTGACACGTTGATCCGGTCGCCCAGAAGCCGCTCTGCATCAGAGCCTTCGATTTCCTTGACATAGCCGATCACGCCGCCACCAAGGGCTGCGAGAGCCGCGTCGTCGAGTTTGGCAAGTGTCTTGTCCATATCAGTTCAAATCCTTGATCATGATACGCCGGACCAACCGCTCCGGTTCGATACGGTGCACCTCAATTGTCAACAAACCGTTGCGCAACTGTACCGTGCCGACCTCCATGCCATCCGCCAGCACGAAACTGCGGGCGAATTGCCGGGCGGCGATGCCACGGTGCAGGTAGTCCTTCTGCTCGTCCTCCTTCTGGCGGCCCTTGATCTGCAATTGCCGGTCTTCCAGCGTGACCTCGAGGTCTTCCGCCATGAAGCCTGCAACGGCCACCGTGATACGTAACGCCTCACGGGCCGATCCGTTGCTTCCTGATGTGATGCGCTCGATGTTGTAGGGAGGATAGCCGTCGCCGGGGATTTTTGCCGCCCGGTCGAGCAGTCGTTCCACCTCCTCAAAACCGAGGAGGAGCGGAGACGAGAAAAGAGATACACGCGTCATCGTATCAGACCCTGTTTGCAGCAGCCTTGTTTGATGCACCGTCCTGCAAGAGGCCCGGCGCACCGTTGACCGCTATATGTGAACGGGATGCGCGGACTTCAACCCGCCAGCCCGGGACGCCGACCACGGCAGCGGCGCGCAAGAACCCCGAGAACCCTTGCGGGGCACCGGATTTTGGCGTCAATTGCATCCATGCACAGGGAAGTTGTGGGGCTCAGGCTGCCCGCCCTTCCATGGGGCGAAGAGGTTTGATACGTTGACCCAATGGTCAAAAACAGGGAGAAAACCATGATCAAGAAACTGCTCGGCGCCGCGGCATTGACCGCCCTGATGGCCGTCTCGGCCTTCGCCGCCGACGACAAGCCCGCCATCGTCTTCGACATCGGCGGCAAGTTCGACAAGTCGTTCAACGAGTCCATGTTCAACGGTTCCGAAAAGTTCAAGACGGAAACCGGCGTGGCCTATGGCGAATTCGAAATCGCCAACGAAGCCCAGCGCGAACAGGCGATCCGCAATTTTGCCGACCAGGGCTATTCGCCGATCATCGCCGCTGGTTTTGCCCAGGCTGCCGCCCTTGAAAAGGTCGCCAAGGAATATCCCGATCTCAAGTTTGCCATCGTCGACATGGTGGTGGACCTGCCCAACGTGCAGTCGATCGTCTTCAAGGAACATGAAGGTTCCTATCTCGTCGGCATCATGGCGGCCATGGCGTCGAAGTCCGGCAAGGTGGGCTTCGTCGGCGGCATGGACATTCCGCTGATCCGCAAGTTCGGTTGCGGCTATGTGCAGGGCGTGAAGGCCGCGAAGGCCGATGCGACTGTCTTCCAGAACATGACGGGCGACACGGGTGCAGCCTGGAATGATCCGGTGAAGGGTGGCGAGATCACCAAGAGCCAGATGAGCCAGGGCGCGGACGTGATCTACGCCGCTGCCGGTGCCACGGGCCTCGGCGTACTGCAGGCCGCTGCTGACGGCGGCGCGCTGTCGATCGGCGTCGACGCCAACCAGAACTACCTGCATCCCGGCAAAGTGCTCACCTCCATGCTGAAGCGCGTGGATGTGGCCGTGTACAACGTCATGAAGTCCGGCAAGGACGGCAGCTTCAAGGGTGGCGTGCAGGCGCTGGGCCTCGCCGAGGATGGCGTTGGTTATGCCATGGACGACAACAACAAGCCGCTGGTGACGCCGGAAATGCAGGCCGCGGTGGAGAAGGCCAAGGCCGACATCATCTCGGGCGCCGTGAAGGTTCACGACTACACCGAAGACAACAAGTGCCCGGTTGAGTAAGGACGCGATTTCACCTCTCCCGCCAGCGGGAGAGGTGGCAGAGCGCAGCGATTGCCGGTGAGGGACGTCACGCTTGGCGTCCCCTCACCTGCCGCTTCGCGTCGTCCTCTCCCGCATGCGGGAGGGGTGAGGTAAGGCAGATGACACCATCCACGACCCCCGCCATCGAACTCATCGGCATCGACAAGCGCTTCGGGCCTGTGCATGCCAACAAGGACGTGACCCTGACCATACGGCAGGGTTCCATCCACGGCATCATCGGCGAGAACGGCGCGGGCAAATCCACGCTGATGTCGATCCTCTTCGGCTTCTACCAGGCCGACAAGGGCGAAATCCGCGTCAAGGGACAGCCGCTGAAGATCCGCTCATCTTCGGATGCCATCGCCCACGGCATCGGCATGGTGCACCAGCACTTCATGCTGGTGGATACCTTCACCGTTCTGGAAAACGTCGTGCTGGGCGCGGAAGGTGGCGCACTGATCGGGCCTGCACTGGCCAAGGCGCGCGAAACTCTCACCCACTTGTCGCAGGACTACGAGATGGACGTCGATCCCGATGCCATCGTGGGCGAACTGCCCGTGGGCCTGCAGCAGCGCGTGGAAATCCTGAAAGCCCTGTTCAAGGGCGCCGAGACCCTGATCCTCGACGAACCCACGGGCGTGCTGACGCCGGACGAGGCCGATCATCTCTTCCGCATCCTGGGGCAGCTGCGCGACCAGGGAAAAACCGTGATCCTCATCACCCACAAGCTGCGCGAGATCATGGCCATCACAGACCACGTGACTGTGATGCGCCGCGGCGAACTGGTGGCGACCTTCGAGACGAAGAAGACAAACGTGGAAGAACTCGCCGAAGCCATGGTGGGCCGCCGCGTGCTGCTGCATGTGGACAAGTCGCCGGCCAAGCCCGGCGTTGTCGTGCTCGACGTGAAGAACGTCACGTGGAAGGACAAGAAGGGCATCGCCCGCGTTGACAACGTCTCGTTCAACGTGCGCGCCGGCGAGATCGTCGGCATCGCGGGCGTGTCGGGCAACGGGCAATCGGAATTGCTCGATGTGATCGCCGGCATCACCCGGCCCGCGTCTGGTGAAATCATCTTCGAGGGCAAGTCCATCGGCCAGCTCGCCGATCCACGCCATCTGCGCGAAGAGGGCCTCGCCCATGTGCCGGAAGACCGCCAGCACCGCGGCCTCATCTCGTCCTTCGACGCAAGCGAATCCGGCATCCTCGGCTGGCACTATGACGAGAGCCTTGGCCACGGCTTCCGCCTCGACCGCGACAAGGTGGTGGCGCGCTGCACCAAGGAGATGGCCGAGTTCGACGTGCGCCCCGGCAATCCGCTGTTGAAGAGTTCCAAATTTTCCGGTGGCAACCAGCAGAAGATCATCCTCGCCCGCGAAATCGCCCGCGACCCCGACCTGCTGATCGTCGGCCAGCCGACGCGCGGCGTCGAAGCAAATGAACGCGAACTGGGCCTGCGCATGGCCGGTGTCATGAGGGAGGCGGCGTGATGTCGGCTCGTGGCGAACTTCGCGGTTGGGCGGATGTGGCGCTCATTCCTGTGCTCAACCTCGTGGTGGCGCTCCTCGTCTCCGGCATCGTCGTGCTCATCATCGGCGAAAGCCCGATGGAAGCCATGTGGATCATGCTGAAGGGCGCCGTCGGCTCCATCAAGGGCTGGAGCTACCTGCTCTACTATTCCACCAACTTCATCTTCACCGGCCTTGCCGTGGCCGTGGCCTTCCACGCCGGACTGTTCAACATCGGCGGCGAGGGCCAGGCCTACATCGCGGGGCTGGGCGCCACCATGACGGGCCTGGGCCTTGAGTTCCTGCCCTGGCCCATCGTCATTCCGCTGGCCGTGCTGATGTCCGCCCTCTTCGGTGCCTTCTGGGGCTGGGTGCCGGGCTACCTGCAGGCCAAGCGCGGCAGCCACATCGTGATCACCACGATCATGTTCAACTTCATCGCCTCCAGCCTGATGGTGTACTTCATCAACTACTGGCTCCGGCCCGTGGGCAAGATGGCGGTGGAAAGCCGCGCCGTGGGGAACTTCGATTTCTCCACCTTCGACCTGACCGGTGCCTATATCCCGAGCCTCCGCGAACTCTCGCTGGCCATCTTCGGCTACCGTCTGCCCTCGTCGCCGCTGAACCCCACCTTCCTCTTCGCCCTCGCTGTGGCATGGGCGGTCTGGTACCTGCTGTGGCGCACCAAGCTCGGCTATGAAATCCGCGCCGTGGGCGCCAACACCGATGCGGCGGTCTACGCCGGCATCCGGCCGCAGAAGATCATCATGGTGACCATGGCGATCTCCGGCGGTCTTGCAGGCCTCTTGGCCGTGAACGAGGTGCTGGGTGCCCAGCACCGCCTCGTGCTGGAATACGTGCAGGGCGCGGGCTTCGTCGGCATTGCCGTGGCGCTGATGGGCCGTTCACATCCCGTGGGCATCGTGCTCGCCGCCATGCTGTTCGGCCTGCTCTATCAGGGCGGTACCGAACTCTCCTTCGCCAAGCCCGAAATCAACCGCGACATGATCGTGGTGATCCAGGGCCTCGTCATCCTGTTCATGGGCGCGCTGGAGCAGACCTTCCGGCCATGGCTCGAAGCTCTCTTCTTCCGGGCGGAGGACTGACCATGCTGGAACTCTTCCTCGGCGCGGAAACGCTCTCCTCCACCATCCGGCTCTCCGTACCGCTGATCCTCGCCTGCCTCGCAGGCCTGTGGTCCGAGCGCTCGGGCATTGTCGACATCGGCCTTGAGGGCAAGATGCTGATCGCCGCCTTCGCCGCCGCGTCCACCGCCGCCTTCTACAACAATGCGCTGCTGGCGCTCTTCGTGGCGATCCTCGTCTCGGTCGGCTTCGCGCTTGTGCACGGCTATGCCGCCATCAACCAGCGCGGCAACCAGGTCGTCTCCGGCGTCGCCATCAACATGCTGGCAGCGGGCCTTGCCGTGGTGCTGGGCAACGAATGGTTCAAGGAGGGCGGACGCACACCCGCCCTCTCCAGCGAAGCCCGCTTCATGCCCATCGACCTGCCGGGCCTCTCCGAACTCTACAACGTGCCGGTGCTGGGCGTTGTGGCGCGCATCATCTCCGGCCATTCCCTGCTCACCTACCTGACGATTGCATTGGTGCCCCTGACCGCCTGGGCCCTTGCACGCACACGCTTCGGCCTCAGGCTGCGCGCCGTCGGTGAAAACCCCCATGCCGTCGATACGGCGGGCATTTCGGTGGCGCGGTTGCGCTATCAGGCGGTGCTCATCGCGGGCGTGTTGTGCGGCATTGCCGGTACCTATATCTCCACATCGCTTTCGGCGAGTTTCGTGCGCGACATGACGGCAGGCCGCGGCTTCATGGCGCTTGCTGCTCTCATCTTCGCCAACTGGCGAGCCTGGCCCGCGCTCTGGGCCTGCCTGCTGTTCGGATACCTGCAAGCCATGGGCACCCGCCTTCAGGGTGTGAAATTCGCCGGCGTGGAAATCCCCGTGCAGTTCATCAATATGCTGCCCTACGTCATGACTGTCGTGCTGCTCGCGGGCTTCATCGGCAAGAGCATTCCCCCCAAGGCCTCCGGCATTCCCTACACGAAGGACCGCTAGCATGCGCGATCTCGTCGAAGCGGCCAAACTGGCCCGCGCCCGCGCCCATGCGCCCTATTCGAAGTTCTACGTGGGCGCCGCCATGCGCGACGAGACGGGCCGCGTCTTTGCCGGAGGCAACATCGAGAACGCCTCCTACCCGCAAGGCTGGTGTGCCGAACCCTCGGCCATCTCGGCGCTCATCATGGCGGGCGGCACGCGCATTACCGAAGTGGCGGTGATGGGAAACGGCGATACCCTGTGCACACCCTGCGGTGGCTGCCGCCAGAAGATCCGCGAATTCGCGGGCCCCGATACCAAAATCCACTGCTGCACGGAAACCGGTGAACTGATCCGCACGTTCACACTCGAAGAACTGCTGCCCGCCAGTTTCGGCCCGGAGAATTTGACATGACCCTGAAATCGAAACTGGCAGGCCGCACCCCCAGGACGGCCATCATCCTGGGCTCGGCGCTGGGCGATGTGGTCGATATCGTGAAGGATCCGCTGGTTATTCCGTACACGGAACTTCCCGGATTTCCTGTGCCGAAGATTTCCGGCCATGCCGGCAAACTCTATGTCGGCACTGTGGGCAGGCAGGAGGTGGCGGTGCTCGCAGGCCGCGCCCACCCTTACGAGAGCGGCAATGCCGCCGTGATGCGCCCCGTCCTTGACCAGTTGAAGGAATCTGGGATCGAGAACCTCATCCTCACCAACGCCGCAGGCTCCCTCAAGCTGTCGATCGGTCCGGGCTCCATCATGCTCATCACCGACCACATCAACTATTCCGGCATGAATCCCTTGATCGGCCAGCACGGGGATGAAAACTTCGTGCCCATGACCAACGCCTATGATCCCGGCTTGCGGAAGCGCTTCCTTGCGGCGGCGAAGGCGGAGAAGATTGCGCTCAAGCAGGGCGTCTATGTCTGGTTCTCCGGCCCCTCCTTCGAGACGCCCGCCGAAATCAGGATGGCGCAGGTGATCGGCGGGTCCGCCGTGGGCATGTCGACCGCGCCCGAAACCATCATGGCGCGCCGCCTCGGATTGACTGTCGCGGGATTGTCCGTCGTCACCAATCTCGGCGCCGGAATCAAGGGCGCCAATCCCTCCCATGAAGAAACCAAGCGTGAGGGCCAGAAGGCCGCCGCCAACATGAAGCGGTTGCTGACCCGCTTCTTCAAGGATGCCAAGGAATGATGCTTCCCCAGGAAGTGATCCGCCGCAAACGCAACGGCGAGGACCTCAGCCGCGAACTGGTGAAGGAGTTCATCGAGGGCCTGACCAAGGGCACCGTCTCCGAAGGACAGGTCGCGGCCTTT
>CALMLK010000252.1 GCA_937868035.1 uncultured Alphaproteobacteria bacterium | reverse complement strand
GTCGCTCTGGAATGTGCTCCGCGTGGTGGTCGAGCCGGGTGGCGCCACGGCGCTCGCGGCGCTGCTCTGCGGTGCCTACAGGCCGGCGAAGGATGAGCGGGTGGCGGTGCTGCTCTGCGGCGCCAATACCACCGCCGTGTCCTTCACCTGAGGGGCTTGGGCCCCGGCAGCGATCAGCTCATGGATTCGAAAAGATCCGCGAGCTTGCTCCACAGCCAGCCGATCACCAGCAGCACCAGCGGCAGCGGCAGGGAGGCGAGGATCGTTGTGACGAAGCTGACGGCATTCACCTCGGTCGGCATGGGGCGCGGCAAGCCGAGCCAGCCCATCGCATCAACGACGCTGAGCCAGGTCCAGCCCTGACCGGTCACGAAACCGTAGGCCTGGTACAGCACCACGGCCACGGCAGCGGCAATGAAGAGAAAGGCGAGGCCGTTGCACAGGATGCTGGCGAGATTGAAGCCCTCGCCGCCTCCCGTCCCGGTCTTTTCATTCCTGTCGGTCATCGCTCTGCCCCCTTTTGGCGTCGTCAGCGGCCGCCTTGCGCCGTTTGATGTTGGCCTTGAGCGCCTTGGCCAGCCGGCCCGCGCGGGCCGCCTTCTGAGTCGCCTTGGCAGTTTCGGGCCGTTTCATGGGGCCATTGTGCCCGGTGGGGGAGGTCTGTCAACGGGCGGGTTGCACTTGCGGAAAGGCTGTGGCATGAGCGCCCCCGCGTAGCCGCTCCGGCGCTTCGCCCTGGCGTTTCAATGCTGCCGTAGCTCAGTGGTAGAGCACTCCCTTGGTAAGGGAGAGGTCGAGAGTTCGATCCTCTCTGGCAGCACCAGCCTTCTTTTCGTTCCACGTGAACCCGAGATGAACAGCAGCTTCAGGTGCGGCTCAGGGCCGGGGCTTTAGGAGCGCGTCCATTCAATTCTGATCAATGGATGGACCAAATGACAACGCTTCAGATCAACGACATCACCGCCCGCCAGAACCGCGCCTTCATCGTGCGCGTGGCCACGGGCCTGCGTGAAATGGCCGTGCGCCGCGCCGCGCGCCGGGCCCTTCTCAAGCTCGATGACCGCATGCTCAAGGACATCGGCCTCAACCGCGCCTCGGTGATGTCAGACCTGTTCTGAGATCAGGGTGCGAAGAGCCGGGCGAGGGCGCTTGCCGGATCGGTGAGATCCTCGATCACATCGAAATGGTGGCGGCCCGCTTCGTGATGGGCCGCAATGTCGATGCCGAGCCCATGCCAGATGTTGGCGAGAAGATCGTTCTGCCGGATGAATTCCGGCCGTTCCGAATCCCCCACCCAGCACATGACGCGTGAGCCCGGCCGCGGCCGCCGCAGCGCGGGACTTTCGTTGCGCGCCTCCAGTTCGGTGAGCTTCAGCGTTCCGTTCATGGCGGTCCGCATCAGCGGGCGAAGGTCGTGCAGGCCGCTGATCGAGATGACCTGATCCACCCGCGTGACCACCTCTTCCGGCACCTGTGACGGTTCGCAGATCATGCGCGTGGCGAGATGCCCGCCGGCGGAATGCCCGGCGATGCGGATGGGTCCGTCAATCCGCGCCGCCACCGCCGTGATGGCGCGGGCGATCTCCGATGTCATGCCGCTGACCGAATTTTCGGGCGCCAGTGTGTAGCCCGGCATGGCCACGGCCCAGCCGCGCCCCAGGGCCCCTTGCGCCAGATGCGACCAGTCGCTGCGCTGGAACTTCATCCAGTATCCACCGTGGATGAAAACCGCGAGTCCCTTGGGCCCGCCCTCCGGCAGGTAGAGGTCGTAGCGGTTGCGCTCTCCGCTGCCATAGGGAATGCCGTATTCGGCCGTGCATCGCGCCGGCAGGTGCTCACGGAAGCGCTCGGCAGAGGCCGTCCAGCGCGCGGGCCAGTCGGCGCCGCCGGGGATGTAGGCACCATTGGTATAGGCGTCGTCGAAATCCTGGATCATCCCGCCGTTATACCCCCGGTGCCGGCCCTGTCGAGGCGCGCACCACGAGATCGACAGGCCACACCTCATGGGGCAGGGGCTCCGCCGGGTGGCGCAGCATGTGGATCAACAGTTCCACCACGCGCTTCCCCGCAGCACCGATCGACGATTGCGTCGTCGTCAGCGGCACCTCGAAGGTTTCGGCGCGGAAATCCGCCACGCGGTCATCATGGGCGATGAGTGACACGTCCTTGCCGGTGCGCAATCCGGCCCGCGCCAGCACACGGCTCACGCCCAGCGCCTGGGCAATGGAAGAGCACAGGAAGGCGGTTGGCCGGGTGCTTGCGGGAAGCGCCAGCATGCGGGCTGCTTCGTCTTCGCCATGGCGCTCCGTCATCATCGCACCCGTGATGAGTACATCCTGCGGCACGAGACCGTTGCCGGACAGTGCCTCGCGAAAACCACTCTCGCGGTCGGCGGCATAGTTGAAGGCGGGATCGCCATTGATGAGGGCGATGTTGCGGTGGCCGAGATCGCACAGCAGGCGCGTTGCCTGCAGGAAGGCACCGCGGTTGTCGATGTCGAGCGAGGCATGCGGCACCTCCACGCGCGTGCGCCCATGCAGGATGAAGGGCATCTCCAGCGAGCGCAGCAGTTCGATGCGCGGATCGGAGAGCAGCGGACTCGACAGGATCATGCCATCGACACGGGCCGAGCGCACGGCGCGGCGGTACACCGCTTCTTCGGTCTGCGCTCCCCGCGCCATGGCAAGCGTCACGTCATAGCCGAGGTCGGAAGCCTGCTCGACGCAAGAACCCAGGAACTCCGTGAAGATGAGATCGGCAAGCATGTTGCGCTCACGCGGAAACACAAGCCCCAGCGTACCGGACTGCCCCGTCGCCAATCGCCGTGCCGCAGCGGAAGGACGGTAGCCATGCATCTCGGCAGCAGCCCGCACCCGCGCCCGCGTCTCTTCCGAAACCTCGGGAAAGCCGTTGAGCGCACGGCTCACCGTGGTCTGTGACAGCTGCAGCAGTTCTGAGAGGGTGCGGAGATTCATCGGGCGTGGACACTCACACATTCCCAAAGCGCTTTCAATAGAGCAGTTGAATTACCGGCGACGCCTGATCTTTTGCGTCTGCGAACGCATGTTGCGCCGCACACAAAGCATGCGCCGCATCACCTTCTTTGCGAATTCCAGTTGACTCCGGCGCAATGCAAGTCTAGCCATGAAATATCCAAAGCGCTTTGGAAATTGTCCGTCCCGGGCGCGCGGAGTACGCTCGCATTGCTCATCAAAGGGAGGAAATCTGATGAAACTGCGTCTGGCCGTCTCGGCTGCCCTGCTTGCCATGGCAACCCTCACCCCCGCTCTTTCCGCCGACCTGAAGTACAAGCCCGGCGAAGGCCCGTTCCACTGGGACAATTTCGATGCCCTGAAGAAGATGGACCTCAAGGGCGAGACGCTCACCATTTTCGGCCCCTGGCGCGGCGATGACGAAGCCCACATCCAGGTCGTGCTGGAATATTTCCGCCAGGCCACCGGTGCAGAAGTCAAATACTCCTCGTCGGAAAACTATGAGCAGCAGGCGGTGATCGACACCGAGGCTGGCTCCCCCGCCAACATCCTCATTCTGCCGCAGCCCGGCCTGCTCGCTGACCTCGCGGCCAAGGGCCACCTTGTGCCGCTCACCGGTGACGATGCCAAGTTCATCACCGACAACTACGGCGCAGGTGCCTCGTGGGTGGCGCTGGGCAGCTACAAGGGCAAGGACGGCGCCTCGAATTTCTACGCCTTCCCCTACAAGGCGGACCTGAAGTCACTCGTCTGGTATTCGCCGGAGAACTTCAAGGATGCGGGCTACAAGATTCCGCAGACCATGGAAGAACTGGTCGCCCTGCAGGACCAGATCGTCAAGGACGGCGGCAAGCCCTGGTGCATCGGTCTGGGTTCCGGCGGTGCGACGGGCTGGCCCGCCACCGATTGGGTGGAAGATCTGATGCTGCGCACCCAGCCGCCCGAGAACTACGACAAGTGGGTGACCAACGAACTGAAGTTCGATTCGCCGGAAGTCGTGGGCGCCATTGAAGCCTTCGGCTCCTTCGCCAAGAATGACGCGCTGGTCGATGGTGGCGCGGCAGGCGTGGCCTCGACCGACTTCCGCGACAGCCCGAAGGGCCTCTTCTCCTCGCCGCCCAAGTGCTACATGCACCGCCAGGCGTCTTTCATTCCCTCCTTCTTCCCGGAGGGAACGAAGGTGGGCGAGGATGCGGACTTCTTCTACTTCCCGCCCTATGCGGCCAAGCCTGAACTGGGCAAGCCGGTGCTGGGCGCAGGCACGCTCGCGGCCATCACCAAGGACTCCAAGGCCGCGCGTGCCTTCATCGAGTACCTGAAGATGCCGCTCTCCCATGAGGTGTTCATGAAGGACGGCGGCTTCCTGACACCGCTCAAGACCGTGAACCAGGACGCCTACATCAACGACGCGGCGAAGAAGCAGGGCGAAATCCTCTCTTCCGCCACTACCTTCCGCTTCGACGGTTCAGACCTGATGCCCGGCAAGATCGGCGCCGGTGCATTCTGGACAGGCATGGTGGATTTCGTTGGTGGCAAGTCCGCCGCCGATACGGGTGCCGCAATCCAGAAGGCCTGGGACGAAATCAAGTAGTCCCAACCGGGGCCGCCAGCGATCCGGGGGGTGCTGGCGGTCCATAAACACAAATACGGCTTCCGATTTCCTCCCGGAAGCCCGGACGGAAGCGGCTGGCTTTCACAGTTGGCCGTTTCCCCTCTCTGCCCCGCCGTCTTGCGTGAACTGACCCGCAACGCCACCCCTCTCGTGCTGGCTGGAGTGTGACCCATGATCACCCAATTGATCTATGCCCTCGCAACCGTGCTGATCGGTGTCGGCGGCTGTCTCGCCTATTTCTGGGGATCGAACGCAGCACTGGATGCGCTGCTGCCGGTGAAGGCCGCCAACGACGACCGCTCCATCCGCAACCTCAAGCTCCAGTCCACCATCCGCCCCTGGCTCTTTCTCCTGCCCGCGTTGCTGCTGCTCACGGTCTATCTCATCTATCCGGTCTTCCAGACGCTCTGGCTCTCCTTCCACGACAAGGCGGGCGATGGTTTCGTGGGTCTGGACAATTACCGCTGGGCCATGAACGACACGGGCTTCCGCACCTCGATCTTCAACAACTTCCTCTGGCTGCTG
>CALMLK010000251.1 GCA_937868035.1 uncultured Alphaproteobacteria bacterium | reverse complement strand
GGGTCATTGAAGGCGATGCCGTCTTCGACACAGGTCGAGGCAGGGTCGGCGTTGATTTGGAAGCCGCTAGAGGCGTTTGAGTGCGTCTCGTTGTTGCGCAGGATGTTCCAATCGCCGCCGTTGCTAACATAAATTCCATGGCCGTCGCTTTCACCGGCCTCCCTGCCAACGTTGCCGTCAAAAACGGTCCAATCGGATTGTGCTGTGAAGAAGGGATCGCGCTCCTGGCCATGGCCGGCATTGCCTATGACGGCGCAGGACACCGTCCTGCGAGCCGGTCGTGCTCTGGAAGAGCCGTTGCGGCTCTTCGTCTCATTTGGACCGGACGATCCTCTCATATTCACGCACCATTGTGCTGGCATTCTCGGGGTCAGCCGAGCGTTCACCGCGTTCAATTTCATATGCGATTTTGACGACGTGCTCGTTCATGAGGGAGGGCTGCCCGTGGGCCTTGAGGACATCAATGACCCAGCCGTTGACTTCCTGCACCTCGGCCCTCCTGCCCTTGCGCCAATCCTGGAGCGAGGTGACGAGGGTATCGGGCTTCGAGAATGTCTTGAGGACTTCGTCGAAGATCGCATCCACATAGCGCTCAGGGTGATTGGATGTGACCGGCGGCATGCCGATGATCGGGATGATCTTGGCGCCATCGGCCTGAGCCGCCTGCATCGCCTCATAGCCAGCAAGGCGCATCACCTCCAGCATGCCGGGGAAACGCGCCGCGTCGTTGAGGGGCAGGTTGACGATAGCCGACGGGATGAGTTCAGCGGCGTTTACCACCAGCTTCATCCACTTGGCTGACTTGATGTCGTCCATGACTTCGACCCGACCTGAATGGCGCAGGATCTTCGCCACTGCTTCGACGCGGGGCTGAGTGTTCGGATCAAGGGCACCAAGCGCAAACCAGGATTCATCGACATCGTTCTGCCGGTTGGTGACACCGGGCGTCCACATGTTGGAAGCAATCTCGATAACGGCGCCAATGGTGCGCTCGCGACCGACAACGCTGGCAATGATCTCGTGCGTCATGCCGTTCTGAAGGCCGACCACAAGGCCGTCATCCGCAAGCACCGATTTGATCAGCTCGGCGGCCCACTTTGTATCGTAGGCCTTCATCACGATGAAGACGAGATCGAACGGGACCTTGACTTCGGCGACCTGGCAAAGATGCAGGGCCGGGACTGCGACATTGAAGCTGCGCTTCGGCAGATTGACGGTAATGCCGTTCCTCCGGATCGCCTCGATATGATCCGGCCACTGGTCGATGAAGGTGACGTCAAGGCCTGCCGATGCGAAATCCGCCGCAATGGAGGCGCCTTGGGCTCCGGTGCCGAGGAAGGCAATGCGCGGTCCCTTTTCCGTGTTCCAGCCCATCTCGTGCTCCCAAATCCTTTTGCTTTCTGTCGTGCCTCAGGAGGTCCGCGCCGCCGCTTCCCGGACCAGCACGAAGAAGTCCTGCTCGCCGAGGCCTCGGCTGGCCGCGGCCTTGTAGATATTCCCGATCATGCTGTTCAAGGGAAGGTCCACACCGGTGCTGCGGCCGGCATCGAGGAAAAGTTCTACATCTTTCAGCAGCATGGTGAGTGTGGCGGCGGGGGCATACTCGCCCTTGGTAATCATGGCGGTCTTGTAGCCGATGAGCGGCGAGGCAACGGCGCTCTGGTTGATGACCTCAAGCATCGCCTCGTTGTTGAGGCCACCCTTCAGGCCCACGGCGAGCGCTTCGCCAAGAAGCGCCGAGGTGGCGGCGACCAGGCTGTTGATCACCAGTTTCAGTACACGCGCTTCCTCGCCTGTGCCGAGATGGAAAGCCTTCTTGGTGAAGGCCGCGAACACAGGCGCCATGGCAATGAAGACCTGTTCGGGACCCGAGACCAATGCTGTCAATGTTCCCGTACTTGCCATCGCAGTCGAACCCGAGACGGGGGCGCGGAGATAGGCCAGCCCTGCAGGAAGCTTGTCCGCAACTTCTGCCGAGATCGCGGGCGAAACGGTGCTCATGTCGATCAGCGTTGCATCCGGGGGTGCAGACGCTGCAAAACCATCGGACAGCAGCACATCGGCAAGCGCCTTGTCGTCGGAAACGCAGGTGAAGATGATGTCCGCGCCATTGATGAGAGCGGGGACGGTGGAGGCGGTGGTCAGCCCTTCCGCCTCGAGAGCCGCCTTGCGCTCAGGTGAGCGGGCCAGCACGCGCACATCGTGGCCTGCATCCTTCAGGCGCTTGCACACCGGCAAGCCCATTTTCCCTGCGCCGATCCAGGCGATGACGGCCATCACGCCACCTGTTCGCTCTGTTCGGCGGCGAGCCGGGCGAGGCGTGCCCGCTCACGCGCAGCGAAGGTGCGTTCGCTCATGCGGTCGAGCAGTTCGATCATCTCTCGTAGGTTGTCGCGGGCGATACCCTGGGTGATGAAGACGATGCGCGTGCGCTCATCGGCGTTCGGCCATTTCTCCAGCCATGTCATGTTGTGCAGGAGATGCTGCACGCCCTGCACCACGGCGGGTCGGCCGGGCTCTTCCAGTACATTGATCAGACCCTTCACGCGGAGCAGGCCGGAGCCCAGGTTCTGGCCGATGCCATCGAGGAGGAACTGGATTTCCTCCCGCGACATGGGCTTCGTGCGGGTGATGACGAAGCTTTCGATGCCCTTGGCCGCGAGGTGGTGTGGCACGTGCTGGTGTTTCACGCCATCGGGCGCGGCGACCGTTTGCTCGTAGGTCTCGTAGTCTGCAATCGCCAGCCAATCGGATGGGTTGGCCATGGCATTGGCCGCATCGAAGCCCGCATGGGTGAGCAGGGGAACAACCGCCGCCGTGCTGAAATCCGCCCGCGCGATGGTCGCCGCCGGGTTCATCCGATGGAGTTCAGACGCGAGAGTGGTGAAGGCCGCCTCATCGGACAGGTCGAGCTTTGACACGAGAATGTCATCCGCAAGCGCGACCTGGCGCAGCGCTTCCCCGTGCTTCTCCCCTGTCGTGCGCCAGTTCACGGCATCGACCATGGTGACGACATTGGTGATGCGGTAGAGCCCGTCCAGCGTCGGTTCAGACAGGAAAGCCTGCATCACCGGGCCGGGCTCGGCCAGTCCGGTTGTTTCGATCACGACATTGTCGAAGTCCGGCAGGTCGCCCCGGGCGCGGTCGTGATAGAGGCTGTTCATGGTGGCGACGAGGTCGCTCTTCACCGTGCAGCAGAGACAGCCGTTCTCCAGCACCACCACCGCATCATTGCTGCTGGTGTAAAGCTGGTGATCGAGGCCCACTTCGCCGAACTCGTTCACGACAACGACAGTGCGTGCAAGTTCCGGCGATTTCAGGCCGGCATTGATGAGCGTGGTCTTGCCGCTGCCGAGGAAGCCCGTGACGAGGGTCACGGGGATACGGCTGCGATGATTGGCGCGGGCGAGCACTAGGCGACGACTTCGCAGCCGGGCAGGCCGCAGGAAATCAGATGGTCGGAGGGATAGTTGGTGATGATCTCGCAGCCGTTCTTGGTGACCACAACTTCTTCCTCGATGCGGGCGGCACCGGAGCCGTCGTTGGAGCCCTTCCAGGTTTCGAGCGCGAAGACCATACCTTCCTTGAGGGGCCGCGTCTGGCCCTTGAAGCGCTTGGAGAAGATCGGGCGCTCCCACAGCGACATGCCCACGCCATGACCATATTGCAGCAGGAAGGCTTCGTCCTCGTTCTTGTAGCCGAACTCGTGGGCATCGGGCCAAACCGAGGCGACCTCGTCGGGTGTCACGCCGGGCTTCACCATGTCCATGGAAGCAGCGAGCCACTTGGATGCCGTTTCGTAGGCGTCGATCTGGTGGTTGTTGGGCTGTCCGCAGATGAAGGTGCGGTAGTAGCAGGTGCGGTAGCCGTTGTAGCTGTGCATGATGTCGAGGAAGATCATGTCGCCCGGCTGGATCATGCGGTCGGAGAAGGTGTGGGAATGCGGGCGGCCGCGGCGGCCCGATACCGAGTTGATACACTCAACGCGTTCCGAGCCCATGCGGAACAGCCGGTCGTTGGCGATGGCAACGAGCTCGTTCTCCTTTGTGCCGGGGCGGATGGCGCGGGCGATATCCACATAGGTGGCATCCACCATGCCGGCCGCCATCTTGAGGAGTTCGATCTCGTCCGGTGTCTTCACTTCGCGGGCATCAAGCATGGCCTGCTGGCCATCCACCACTTCGATGCCTTCCGCCTCCAGGGCGCGGAGCATGCCGAGTTCCATGAGGTCGATGCCCAGCGGCTGGTTGGCGATGCCGTAGTGAACGAGGGCCTTCTTGATTTGCTTGGCGAAATCCTGCTGCACGCCAAGGGTGGGCGGAATGGCGCCCTGCATGGTGGTGATGGGAGCGGCGACGTTGTCCTTGATCCACGGCGAGGAGATGCGTTTGGCGGGCGGGGCCGGGTCGCACAGGAAGGGGCTGCCTTCGCCGGGGCAGAGAGCATAGCGGAAGAACTTGTCGCGAGCCCATTCGCCGATGTGGGTGGCGGTGACATAGCGGATGTTGTCGAAGTTGAAGCACAGCACGGCACCCAGCCCGGCATTGCGAACCGCAGCCTGCGCGCGCGCCAGGCGCTCTTTTGACATGCGGCTGTAATCTACGCCTTCTTCCCAGTCCTTGGCCATCTGGCCCCAGGAGGCTGTTGCATAGGGGCTGTTGTATTTCATCTCTTCCTCCGCTGGGAGTCTAGCGTCCGCTGATTTCTGTTGACCAGTTGTGTGTTTCGATGACCTGCTTCAGCCGCGACAGGAACGAGGCCGAATATGCTCCGTCAAAGGCACGGTGATCGAAGCTTTGTCCGAGAATGCCCGTGGTGCGCGCGGCGATGAAATCGCCTTCCGCAGTGGAGACCACGACGGGGCGCTTCCTGATCGCATCGGTGGACAGGATCGCCACCTGTGGTGCATTGATGATGGGCGAGGTGAAGAGCGTGCCGAAGGCGCCGTTGTTGGTGATGGAATAGGTGCCGCCGCTCAGGTCGTCGGCGGTGAGCTTGTTGCCACGGGCCTTGTCGGTGAGGCGCGCGATGGCCTTCGCCAGTCCTTCCGCCGTGAGATCGCCGGCCTGCTTCACCACGGGCACGACGAGGCCATTGTGGGAGAGATCGATGGCGATGCCGAGGTTGACCTCTCGCCGCGGTTTGAGGGCGGTGCCATCGAAGGTGGCGTTGATGTTGGGAAAGTCCTTGAGCGCGAGGCACACCGCGCGCGCAATGAAGGGCAGGTAGGTCAGCGAGAAGCCGTTCGCCTGCTTGAAGGCTTCGCGGATCGGCAGGCGCACCTTGTCGACGTTGCTGAAGTCAGCCTCGATGGTCTGGAAGACATGCGGAATGGTGCGCCAGTTCTCGGCGAGGCGCTGCGCCGTCTTCTGGCGGATGGCCGAGAGCGGCATGCCGCTGGATGCGGGGGCCACGCCGGGCGGAGATCCGGTTTGCGCGAGAGCAGCGCGCACATCTTTCTCGCCGATTCGCCGCAAGCCCTTGGCGGCGGCGTAGGTTGCTACGGTGTCAACCGAAACGCCGCTTTCGGTGATGAGACGCCGGGCCAATGGTGAGATCGAAAGTCCATTCGCCGATTTGGCCT
>CALMLK010000250.1 GCA_937868035.1 uncultured Alphaproteobacteria bacterium | reverse complement strand
AGCGCAGCTCCGCCGGATCAAGCTGCGACAGCAGGTGTTCCGTCCAGGAATGGCTATGCAATCCGGTGAGGCGGTCGCGACGGGCGGAGACGTTGAATTCCGCCTCCTTCATGAGGGCCGCATGATGGCCCGCAACGGAGATGGCAATGCGGAAACTTCCGGCGATCAGCGCCAGCAGCACGGCGATCGGAAAGACGTCAGCGTCGATGAAACTGAAGGCGTCACTGGGCAGGCTGAAGAAGTCACGCAGGTGAAAGCGCGGCGCGCCGTAGACCACCAGCAGGAATACGGCCAGCGCGAGCAAGAGCGCGCTCATCAGCGGCAGTCCGCTGGGCCTTCGGATATCTCCGGCCTCGGTCAGCGACGTGTCTCCAGCCTTCATGTTTTCAACCGCCATGATCTGCCCCCCGGCAGCGCTGATGGAAGAAAAAGGGCGGATGACCGCTTGCATGACCCCGCGCCATGCATTCACCTGTCTTGCTCCCCAGCAAGCGTCCTGCATAATGCCGCGCGAGTTAACATCGCGAAAACAACTCTTGGGAATAGTTCCCGACGTTGTTCCCCGCCGCCGCCCAATCTTCCGGCCAGTCATTTAAATCACAAACGATTTCAACCACTAACCTGCAAGGCATCACACCCGTTAACGATGTGATGAACTTGCCGGCGCAGCCGTAGCGCGAAGCCTTGCTACTTGACCTTGAGTGCCACGAAACGGGTCTCGCCCGCCTTGCCGCCCTTGGAAATCAGCAGCAGCACCGCCGTCTTGCCGGCTTTCTGGGCGGCGGCCATGGCGTCCGAAACATCGGCCGCGGCCGTCACCGGCTTGCCACCGGCCTCCATCACCACGTCGCCGGCCGCAACGCCCTTGTCAGCAGCAAGACCTTCGGCGGCCACTTCGGTGACGACGACGCCGCTCACCTTTTCATCGATCGCGTACTTCGTGCGCAGTTCATCCGTCATGCCGCTGACGGTCATCCCCAACAACGTTGCGGTCTTGGGCGCAGCATCCGGCGTCTTGCCCGCATCCTCCTGCGCAATCTGCTTCTCGCCATCTTCAAGCCGGCCGATGGCCACCTTGAGTTCGATTTCCTTGCCCTTGCGCAACGCCTTCAGCGTCACTTCCTTGCCGATTTCCGTTTCGGCAACGGCGCGCGGCAGCTCCTTCATTTCATTGATGGGCTTGCCGTTGAAGGCGATGATCACGTCACCCGCCTCGATGCCCGCCGCCTTGCCGGGCGAACCTTCCGTCACATCAGCCACCAGCGCGCCATGCGGCTTGCCGAGACCCATGCTCTCCGCGATGTCATCCGTGACCGACTGCACCTTCACGCCCAGCCAGCCGCGCCGCGTCTCGCCATACTTCCACAACTGGTCGACGACGCCCTTGGCGGTGTTGGCCGGAACCGAGAAGCCGATGCCCACGGAACCACCCGTCGGCGAGAAGATGGCGGTGTTGATGCCGACGACCTGCCCCGTCATGTTGAACAAGGGGCCGCCGGAGTTGCCCTTGTTGATGGCAGCATCCGTCTGGATGAAATCATCATAGGGACCGGCGTTGATGTCGCGGTTGCGGGCGGAAACAATGCCGAGCGACACCGAACCGCCGAGACCGAACGGATTGCCGATCGCCATCACCCATTCACCGATGCGCAGGCCATCGCTGTCACCGAAGCTCACGGTGGGCAGCGGCTTTTCCGGCTTCACCAGCAGCACGGCGAGATCGGTCTTGGGGTCACGCCCCTTCAGTTCGGCCTTCATCGTCGTGCCGTCCTGCATGCGGATTTCGATGCTCTCGGCACCTTCCACCACATGGTTGTTGGTCACGACCACGCCCGAGGAGTCGATGATGAAACCCGAGCCCATGGAATTCACCGTGCGCTCGCCACCGCCCTCGCCCTGGCGCTTCTTGAAGAAGTCGTCGAAGAAATCCTTGAAGGGCGAGTCATCTGGAAGCTGCGGCACATCCACCTGCGGGCCGCCAGCCACCTTGCTCTCCACCGAAATCTCGACAACGGCGGGCAGGAGTTTGTCGGCAAGGTCGGCAACGTTGGGGAGCGTCGTGAGCGACTGCGCCGTTGCGGCCGTGCTGGCCGCGGGAAGCCCGAGGCCGAAAGCCACGAGAGCGGGAATCGCCACTGCCGAAAAAAGGCGGGCTGCTGAACCATGCCGTATCATTGTCTTCTCCCAAAAGCCCCGACTCGAAATTCCGATATAGTGCGAGAACGCCGCTTCACCCTTGCAGGAAGACGCGCGCCACCCAGACCAGCAAGACGCCAGCGGCAAGCGCCGCCATTCCGATCACGCGGATCTGCTCGTCCGTGAGGTGCCGCAACTTGCTGGCCATGTTGCGCAAATGCCCCGGAACAAAGGCATAAAGAAGGCCCTCGATCACCAGCACAAGGCCGATCGCCATCACGACATTGTCAAGCACGTCCCGTCCCCCGAAATCCCGCGCGGCCTCTTAGTCCTTGGATGCAGGAACCTGTTCGCGGTCTTTTCCGTCCGCGCCGAGGTAGCGGAAGAATTCCGAATCCGGGTTCAGCACCAGCGTGGTGTCCTTGTTGGCCAGCGCTTTGCCATAGGCCTGCAGCGACCGGTAGAAGGCGAAGAATTCCGGGTCCTGCTGGAAGGCTTCCGCATAGATGCGGTTGCGCTCGGCGTCACCCTCGCCACGGATGACTTCGGCGCGGCGGCGGGCATCGGCCGTCTTTTCGATGAACAGACGGTCGGTCTCGGCGTTCATCTTGGTCTTGAACGCCTCACCGGTGGACCGCGCCTGCTGGGCGATGGCGTTGCGCTCGGAGCGCATGCGCTCGTAGGTGGATTGCAGCACCGCGCCATCAAGGTCGGTCCGGCGGATGCGCACGTCGACGATATCAATGCCGAGGCTCGCCGCCTCCTGTTCCACCTTCTTCTTGATTTCCGTCATCATGGTCTGGCGGTCGGACGACAAGACCTCGTCGAAGGAGCGCAAACCGTAGGTCTGCCGCAGCGCCGCGTCGAGCAAGGCACCCACGCGGGTCTCGGCCTGCTCAAGGTCGGCACCCAAGGTCTCGCGGAAGAGACGCGCGTCCTGGATGCGCGCAAAGGTGATGGCATCGACGATATAGACCTGGCTCGCCTTGTCCTGCACCGAGCTGTCGTTCTTTTCCCACACGATGATGCGGTCTTCGATGGGCGTCACGGTCTCGATGATTGGCAGCTTGAAATAGAGCCCCGGTGCTTCGACGATGCGGCTGATCTCGCCCAGGCGCTGGACGATCATCTTCTGGCGTTCGTCAACAACGAAATAGCTGAGGTAGGCCACAAGCAGGATTGCCGCGATGGCGGCGCCGAGAATGTTGCGAATGGATGTCATGACCGGTCCCTCCTCAATTCGCCGGCTTCGGCTGGATTGCCGGCAGCGGAAGGTAAGGCACAACGCCGGAGCCATTTTGCCCCTGCTCGATCACCACCTTGTTGGATTGCGACAAGACCTGCTCCATGGTTTCGAGGAAGAGACGGCGCCGCGTCACGTCCTTTGCCAGCTTATATTGCTCATAGACGGCGAGGAAGCGCGCGGTTTCGCCCTTGGCCGAGGCAATGGCCGCGGCTTTGTCGCCGGTCGCGTCTTCCACCAGCTTGCCCACTTCACCGTCGGCCTGCTGGTTCTTCTGGTTGCGGTATTGCTGCGCTTCGTTTTCAAGCTGCTTGCGGTTCTGCTCGGCGCGCACCACGTCGGCGAAGGCATCGGCCACTTCCGGCGGCGGCTGCGTCTGGCCGAGGTTGAGGGCGGTGATGGTGACGCCCGCCTTGTATTCATCGAGAAGGGTCTGCGTGATGGTGCGCACCTGCGTGGCGATCTCGCTTTTCTTGGTGGTGAGAACGGCCTGCGCCGAATTCTGCGCCACCACTTCACGCATGGCGCTCTGCGCCAGCGCGCGGATTGTCGCTTCCTGGTTCGCCACGTTGAACAGGAAGTCCTTCGGGTTGGCGATGAACCACTGCACGGTGAACGGCACGCTGATGATGTTCTTGTCGCCCGTCAGCATCTGGCCTTCGCTCTGCTCGCTGCCGATGTTGATCTGGCGAACTGTGCCGACGCGCGGCTTCTCGATCTTCTCGACGGGCCACAGCGCGAACTGCAGGCCCGGATCGACGGTGCGCGAATACTTGCCAAGACGCAGCACAACGCCGCGCTCATCCGGTTGCACCTGGTAGACGGAATTGTAGAGGACGAAGGCACCGAACAGCGCGATGGGCAGCAGCCAGGAGAAACGCCCGCCACCCGGCATGGCGTTCTTGAACTGGTCCTTGCTGCGCTGGATGATGTCTTCCAGTTCGGGGGGAAGGTTGCCGGGGCCACCGCCCCTGTTGCCGCCGCCCCAGTTGTTGCGATTGCGCGGATTGTTGTCGCGGTTGCCGCCGCCGGGTGGTTGGCCCCATGGACCCTGCCCACCGCCGCCGCCACCACCTTCATCCCTGTTCCACGGCATCCTGCACCCTCTCAAAGCAATAATGTTCAGGCATATAGGGACGGGGGAACTGATTGTCCATGTGCGGCAACCGGCTGCAAACCTTACGGTTTTGAAAGGTATGCGCGGTCCGCCTTATACCCGTTCCAGCACGCGCAGCACGAAGCCAGCCGTATCCAGCAGACCCTGCTCCACGACCTCGCGTGACAGCTCGCGCCATGTGCTGGCGGGGAGTGGCGGAAAGTGCGTATCCCCCTCCACATCGGCCTGCACTTCGGTGAGATAGATGCGGTTGGCCTGCGGCAGGAGTTGCCGGTAGATGTCACCGCCGCCGATCACGCAGATTTCCGAAGGCGCTTCCATCGCCGCCACCGCCAGTGCCGCATCCACGTCGCCGACAACGACGGCACCCTCGGCGGCGAAATCCGCCTGCCGCGTGACCACGATGTTGCGGCGGCCGGGCAGCGGCTTCTTGGGCAGGCTCTCCCACGTCTTGCGCCCCATGATGATGGGCTTGCCCATGGTGATGGCCTTGAAGCGCTTGAGATCGGATGAAATGTGCCAGGGCAATCCGCCGTCACGGCCGATGACCCCGTTGCGCGAAACCGCGACGACGAAGGAGATGATGCTCATTGCGCCAGCGCCTTCAGCGCCTCGCCGTCGATGGTGCACAGGCGGTGATCGGGATCGATGTCCGCTCCCAGCGACGCGTAGAGCGCCTTGGCTTCCGCATTCCAGTCCATCACCATCCAGTAGATCTTGCCGTAGCCGCGGGCCAGCGCCGTCTGCGCCACCGCCTTGAAGAGTGCCCGCGCCACACCCTTGCGGCGATGCTCGGGCAGCACCACGACGTCTTCGAGATACATGATCTCACGCCCCCGGTTGGTGGAATAGCTGCGGTGCCACAGGGCCGAGCCCGCCAGCACGCCGTCATCCTCGGCGATCAGCGCGCCGATCACCGGATGGTCGCAGAACAGGTCACGCTCGAAATCCTGCGGCTGCACGACGAAGCCCGCCATGAAGTCATGGTGCTCCGCCAGCGCCCGCGTCGTCTGCCACAAGGCCGCGCCATCGCCGGGCCGTGCCACGCGCACCGTGATCATGACTGCCCCGCAATGCCCAGGGTGATGACCGAGAACAGCAGGTTCCACACACCATGGCAGGCGATCGTCACCCACAGGCTGCCAAATCGCAGGAGCAACGCCCCCAGCACGAGACCCATGACGAAGATGAGCGCAATGGAGAAATAGGGTTCGGTCAGATGCATGCCCGCCCACCCCGCGCTGGTGAGCAGCACCGTGCCCCAGCGCCCCAGCGGCGTTTGCGCCAGCGACGCGAACAGCGGCCCGCGGAACATGAATTCCTCCGCCAGCGGCGCACCCAGCGAAACCGACAGAATGGCAATCCAGTAGAGGCGCGGCTCGTTGGCGAGGTCGAACATTGCCTCCTTCACCAGCCCCGCCGTGCCGGTGTCCGGCGATTCACCGTTTGCACCCGGCGTGTATTGCGCAAGATCGACGT
>CALMLK010000249.1 GCA_937868035.1 uncultured Alphaproteobacteria bacterium | reverse complement strand
CAGGTAGTCACCGGACACCCGCAGCTTCACCACATTCAGCAGGTTCTCCGCCTCTTCGCGGAAGCCGCGCTTGGCCAGCGCCGTGATCACGTCGATCACCGTGATGCCCCGCGCCTTGATCGCCTCGCTGATGACGGCCACGTCGCGCGGCATGAAACTGCGCGTGTCGTCCGAGCCTGACGCCACCAGCACGCTGTCCTTCATCGCCTGCGTGGCCGTAGCGAGCCCCAGTTCCTCATAGACGGCGGACAGCGCCTCGATGCCGCGCCGGCGCACATCCAGCGCCTTGCCTTCCGGCACCGGCGTCAATCCCCCATCGGCTTCAAAATCACGCTGCAACACAAGATAATCTTCCAGCTCCTCGCCATTCATCAGCGAGGGGTTGAAGGAGTTGTCGTATTTCAGGATGGAGCCGAAACCGGAGCAGATGAGATCGGACCCCGCGATGAGATAGGGCATGATCTTGGCGCCCACACGGATTTCGGATTCCGTGGCGCGCGCGTCATTGCCCGAGGCGCATTCGAGATCGAGCCACACCGCCAGCAGGTTTTCCGCCATCAGTTCGCGCATGCCGCCTGGCACCGTGGCCGTGACGGGAGCGCCATCGATGCCGCCGTTCTGTGTTCCCTGCACGCCCATGCCGCGTTGCAGGCAGAGGCAGCGCGCCTCCAGATAAAGCAGCGACTTGGACTCGTGGAAGCCCATCAGCAGTTCAGAGCCGGCGCCACTGGTGCAGCGCATCTTGATGCCGCGCGAGGCATAGGCCGCGGCGAGGAAGGCTTTCGACCAAGGCGTGTCGTCGCCATCCACGAAGGTCTTCTCGGTGCCATAGACCGACACCGTCTCGGCATAGGAGGTGAAGCCCGCCATGCCGATCTGCAATTCTTCCGCTTCCTCGCTGGAACATTGGAACAGCGTGCCCCAGCGTCCGACGGCAGCGCCGACGGCACAGGCCACGGCATTGGACCACGCATTGCGCGCCACCCGCATGGTCGTCTCGACCTCGTCGAAGCCCAGCGCCACGGCGGTCGCCGCATCCGCTGCCAATTGCAGCGGATCATCCTTTGCATTCGTCACGTGGCCCTGGTTGCCCGGCGTCTTGCGGGCGCGCATCTTGGAATAGGCGAAGGCGATTTCCAGTGCGTTGAGGCGCGACACCACGTCGGCGAGTTTTGCCGGCGTCAGGCCGTGGGCGATGCGCACCAGCTTCTCACGCGGCACATGCATGTCCACCAGCATGCTGGCGATCTCGGCGGAATCCATGGCCATCGCTTCCGGCGCAACGGCAGGATCGAGATGGTAGGTCGCGATGAAGCGGTCGATCATGTCGAAGTCGCGTTCCAGCACGCCATCCATGCTGATGACGCGGCCGCCTTCCATGCCGATCCCGGGCTTGGGATCAGCCGGGCTGGAGAAAGCTGAAAAGCCGTGCCGCCAGTCTTCGGCGGCAAACTTGTCGAGGCGGAGGGGGCGCTCGTCCCAGGCGTCAAAGCGCTTCCAGCGGTTGGGCGTCTCTGTCATGGGGCGGGACGCTATTCACAAAATGCGCAGCTTGCAATCCTGCGCCGATGTGATTTTGTGGTGCGCATGTCCGACACCGCACACCTCTGGTCCCGCGCACCCCACAGGCTGGGTGAAAGCATCATCTGGCATGCGGCGCGGCGCTGCTATCTCTGGGTCGACCTTCTCGACCCCGCCTTGTTCACGCACGACCCCGTGACGGGAACAACACGGCAGCACGCCATTCCCCTGCCGCCACCCATCGGTTCGATTTCCGCCACGACAAATGACGACGTGGTGATCCTGGCCCATCGCGGGGGGCTGTCCCTGCTGGACTTGCGCGACATGTCACTGACGCCCTATTGCGATCCGGAGGGCGGACGCGACGCCATCATCTACAACGACATCAAGGTGGATCGCTGGGGCAGGGTGTGGGTCGGCACGTCGCACGCCCGCGAACTGGAACCGCGCGGCGCCCTGTGGTGCGTGGAATCCGCAACGCGCTTCGCGCTCGCCGACGCAGGCTTCGCCATCGCCAACGGCCCCGCCTTCTCCCGCGATGGTGACACACTCTATTTCAACGACAGCCTCGGCCGCACGACCTTCGCCTATGACATCGCACCCGAACACCTCGCAGCCCGCAACCGGCGCGTACTGGTGCATCACGGGGAAGGCGACGGCTTGCCGGATGGCGTTGTGGTGGATGCCAATGATGACGTGTGGACCGCCCAATGGGCCGGCAGCGCCATTCTGAAATTCAATCGCGAGGGGCGCCTGCTGCAACGCATTGCCGTTCCATCCGTGCATGTGACGACGCTGTGTTTTGGAGGCGAAAGCCTCCGCGACATCCGCATCACCACCGCAACCGATGGTGCAACGCCC
>CALMLK010000248.1 GCA_937868035.1 uncultured Alphaproteobacteria bacterium | reverse complement strand
ATGACGACTTCGAGACGCTGAACGCAAAGCAGGTAGTGGCGGGCGAGCGCACCTTTGCCAATCCGCGCAACGCGGCGGCGGGTTCCCTGCGGCAGCAGGACTCGAGCATCACGGCCGCGCGGCCCCTGCGCTTTTTTGCCTACGCCTGGGGGGAGGCACCCGAACTTCCCGCAGAGACGCAATGGGGCGTGGTGAAGGCTTTCAAGCAGTGGGGCCTTCCGGTCAATCCGCTGATGAAACTTTGCCATTCGGGCGCGGAATTGCTTGCGCACTACAGGCTGATCGAGAGCCAACGCGCCGATCTCGGCTATGACATCGATGGCGTTGTCTACAAGGTGAATGACATCGCCCTGCAGCAGCGCCTCGGCTTCGTGTCGCGCAGTCCGCGCTGGGCCATCGCGCACAAGTTTTCCGCCGAGCAGGTGAAGACGGTGCTCGAAAAGATCGACATCCAGGTGGGGCGCACGGGTGCACTCACGCCCGTTGCGCGGCTCAAGCCCGTGACGGTGGGCGGCGTGGTCGTGGTCAATGCCACGCTGCACAACGAAGATGAAATCGCGCGGAAGGACATTCGCGTCGGCGATACGGTGGTGGTGCAGCGCGCGGGCGACGTCATTCCGCAGGTGGTCGAGGTCGTGAAAGAGAAGCGCCCCGCCCATGCCGAACCCTACGTCTTCCCGCATGTGTGCCCGGTGTGCGGCAGTCACGCGGAACGTGAAGAAAAGGGCGGCAAGGCGGATGCGGTGCGCCGCTGCACGGGCGGACTCATCTGTGCTGCGCAGCGCAAGGAGCGGCTCAAGCATTTCGTGTCGCGCAATGCCTTCGACATCGAGGGGCTGGGCGACAAGATCATCGAGGAATTTGCCGATGAGGACTTGCTGAAGGTGCCGCAGGACATCTTCACGCTGGAAGACAAGATCGGCAGCAGCCTGAAATCGCGTGAGGGTTGGGGCGAGACGAGTGCGGCCAATCTCTTTGCCGCCATCGACGCGCGGCGCGACATTGCGCTGGACCGGTTCATCTTCGCCCTCGGCATCCGTCACGTAGGAGAGACGACGGCGCGCGTTCTGGCACGGGCCTATGGCTCGGCGGAACGGCTGCGCGATCAGGCCCGCGAGGCCAAGCCCGGAACGGAAGCCTGGGATGAACTCACCTCCCATGACGGCATCGGCGACGTTGTGGCGGAGGCGATCTCTCAGTTCTTCGATGAACCGCACAACATTGCCGTGGTGGATGCGCTGCTGCGCGAGGTGCGGCCGCAGGCCTTGGCTGCCGTGGCCACAGGCTCGCCCGTCTCGGGCAAGACGGTGGTGTTCACCGGCGCGCTGGAGCGGATGACGCGTGAGGAAGCCAAGGCCATGGCGGAGCGTCTCGGCGCGAAGGTTTCCGGTTCTGTCTCGAAGAAGACTGATTTGCTGGTCGCCGGCCCGGGTGCGGGGTCCAAGCTCAAGGATGCGCAGAAGCATGGAGTCGAGGTGATCGATGAAGCCGAATGGTTCAACCGCGTGGGTGAGCTCTCGGCATGATCCGTGATTTCTGGCGGGGGTTTGGCGAAGTGTGGCCCATGTTGCTGGCCTATGCGCCCATCGCTGCCCTGTGGGGCGCGGTGGCGGCGGGGCAGGGCTTCTCGCCTCTCGAAGCCGTGCTGGTCAGCGGCATTGTCTATTCCGGGGCGGCGCAGTTCGTGGCTGTTGATCTGGTGAAGGCCGGCACGCCGCTGTCGCTCCTCGTGTTCACCATTGCCACGGTGGGCCTGCGGCATGTGCTGATGTCGGCGTCCATCTCGCGGCATGTGCAGCACTTCCCGAGATTGAAGGCTTCGATCCTGATGTTCTGGCTCACCGACGAGGCCTGGGCCATCCTGGAGCGGCGCGCCCTTCATGAGAAGCTGACGCCTGCCTATTTCCTCGGTGCCTCCATGCCGCTGTGGCCGAACTGGATCCTGTTCACGGCGATTGGTGCGATGATCGGCAACAAGTTGGGCGATGGTGCCGCGATCGGACTGGACTTTGCCTTTGCCGCCATGTTCATCGCCGTGCTCGCCGGGTTCTGGAAGGGCCCGCGGACGGGGGCCATCCTCGCGGCCAGCGCGTTTGCCGCCTGCATGGCGAAGCAGTTCGTGCCCGGTGCCTGGTTTATTCTCATCGGCGGCGTTGCTGGCATTGCGATCGCGGTGGCATTGCACAGCGAGCGTGAAGCATGACCATAGATCCGTACTTCTTCCTCGCCATCGTGTTGATGGGGCTCGCCACCTATGGCACGCGCCTCTCGGGATATCTGCTGCTGCGCGGCATGAAGATCGAGGGCCGGGTGAAGGTGGCCATCGATGCGGTGCCGCCCGCCATTCTCACCGCGGTCATTGCGCCTGCCGTGTTCCTGCAG
>CALMLK010000247.1 GCA_937868035.1 uncultured Alphaproteobacteria bacterium | reverse complement strand
CGTTCAAGCGATGCCCCAAGTTGATCGAGCGCGGTTTCCAGGACGGGCGAGAACCCCAGCGCCTGTACGAAGAAATTCATGGTGCCCAGTGGCAACACGCCCATCACCACGCCGGACTCCAGCAGTTCCGAGGCAACTGAGGTGATGGTGCCATCGCCTCCGCCCGCAATGATGACGTCATGGGTCTTGCCATCCCGCGCCTTGCGCACGTCGGGGAGAACGTCACCATCCGCCAGCACCACATCAAGCGGCGAATAATGCGGCGAGAGTTTTTCCTGCACGAGCGCCTTGACGGCATCCGGCCCTCGGGACCGGACTGTGCCTGCCTTCGCATTCACCACCACAAGCGCTGATCGCAATGACCGCGCAGAGTTGCGCGGCGGCCTCCTCGTTCCCTTGCCCTTTGCCATTGCCGCTCCCTGCGCTGCTGTGGCTCACATTGTGGCGCACGCACGAAAATGCAACAGCGACCTTGCACCGGAATCCGGCTTGCGCAAAACCAGGCCATGACCGCCTCGCTTCGCGCTGCCGTTCTCTATGCCTCGCTGGTATTTGCCGCAGGCGTTGCCTTGGGAACCATCCGGACGCTCTGGATTGCTCCGGCACTGGGTCACACGCTGGCGGTCTCTGCCGAACTCCCGCTGATGCTGGCGTGGTCATGGGTTGCCTGCGGCTTGGCGATTGCGCGCACACATCTCCCGCCAATGGCCTCTCGGCGCACGGTCATGGGCGCCGCCGCACTGACCCTGCTCCTGCTCGCGGAACTGCTGCTGGCCGTGACGCTTGGCGGCGTCACGCCTTCGGAATACGCCGCAAGCTACCGAACGCTACCCGTACAACTTGGGCTGGCGGGGCAAGTGCTCTTCGCACTCATGCCCCTCCTTCGCCGCCATATGGATTAGCGCGCGAACTGCTTGTACTTGATGCGCTTCGGCATCACCGAGTCCTCGCCCAGACGGCGGATCTTGTCGGCCTCGTAGTCCTGGAAGTTGCCCTCGAACCATTCCACATGGCTGTCGCCTTCGAAGGCGAGAATGTGCGTGGCGAGACGGTCAAGGAACATGCGGTCGTGGCTGATGATGACGGCGCAGCCGGCAAAATCTTCCAGCGCCTCTTCGAGTGCGGCCAGCGTTTCCGTGTCGAGATCATTGGTCGGCTCGTCAAGCAGCAGCACGTTGGAACCTGCCTTCAGCATTTTGGCCAGATGCACGCGGTTGCGCTGCCCGCCCGAGAGCGTGCCCACCTTCTGCTGCTGGTCGCCGCCCTTGAAGTTGAAAGCCCCCACATAGGCGCGGCTGTTCACCTCGCGCTTGCCCAGCATGACGAGATCGTTGCCGCCGGAAATCTCCTGCCACACCGTCTTGTTGGGATCGAGCGCATCGCGGCTCTGGTCCACGTAGCCAAGATTGACGGAAGGCGCGACCTTGATCGTGCCTGAATCCGGCTGCTCCTGGCCAGTGATCATCTTGAACAGCGTGGTCTTGCCCGCACCGTTCGGCCCGATGATGCCGACGATGCCGCCCGGCGGCAGTTTGAACGACAGGTTCTCGATCAGCAGCCGGTCGCCAAAGGCCTTGTTGAGGTTCTCGACCTCGATCACCGTGTCGCCCAGCCGCTCTCCGCTCGGAATGATGATCTGTGCCGAATGAGACTGCACGCGCGCCTCGTTGATCTTGAGAAGCTCGTCATAAGCCTTGATACGCGCCTTGCTCTTGGCCTGGCGGGCCTGCGGGGACTTGCCCATCCATTCCGATTCACGCTCCAGCACCTTCTGGCGCGCCGCGTCTTCGCGCTGTTCCTGGGCGAAGCGCTTGGCCTTCTGCGCGAGGTAGGCCGAGTAGTTGCCCTCGTAGGGAATGCCACGGCCGCGATCGAGTTCGAGAATCCAGCCCGTGACATTGTCGAGGAAGTAGCGGTCGTGGGTGACGATCAGGATGGCGCCGGGATAGTCCCGCAGGTGGTGTTCCAGCCAGTTCACTGACTCGGCATCAAGATGGTTGGTCGGTTCGTCGAGCAGCAGCAGGTCAGGCTTCGACAGCAGCAGGCGTGTCAGCGCCACGCGGCGGCGCTCGCCACCGGAGAGCTTCGAAACGTCCGCATCCGAAGGCGGGCAGCGCAGGGCATCCATCGCCTGCTCCACCTGCGAGTCCAGGTCCCACAGATTCTGCGCGTCGATCACGTCCTGCAACTTGGCTGCCTTGTCGGCATTCTCCTCGGTGTAGTCCATCATCAACGCGTTGTATTCGTCGAGGATCGCCTTCTTGGCCGCAACACCTTCCATCACGTTTTCAAAAACGCTCTTGTCGGGATCAAGATGCGGTTCCTGTTCGAGGTAGCCGCAGGTTGCGCCATCGGCGAGCCATGCCTCGCCATTCCACTCCGTGTCGATCCCCGCCATGATGCGCAGCAGCGTCGACTTGCCCGAGCCGTTGGGGCCGAGCACGCCGATCTTCGCGTCCGGGTAAAAAGAGAGATGAACGTTGTCGAGGACCTTCTTTCCGCCCGCGTAGGACTTGGAGAGGCCTTGCATGTGATAGATGAACTGGCGTGCCATGACGTCGGAAAAACCTTGCGCAAATGGGTGAGTTGGCGCGCGGTTTAGAGAGGTTTCGGCAGACTGTAAACCAGCCTTTGAACTATGGGCTGGGCGGCCTCTTGCCTGCTTCCAGGTCGAGCCGCTTCTGGTAGCGTCCCTGCAGCACATCGACCACCACGAGCGCCCCCACGATGAAATAGAACGTGGATTTCTCGATGGGGGTGATGTCGTAGCCGAAGAAGGCCAGATGGGCGATGTGCCCGCCCTCCGCCGTCAGCATCACGCCAACGAGCAGCAGGATGAACAGGCCCAGCACCTCGTAAAGCCGGTTCTTCTGCAGGAACCTTGCAACGTGGTCGGCCAGCAACACCATCATCGCGCCGGAAAGCACAATCGCCAGGGACATGACGATGAAGTTCTTGGTGAGCGCCACCGCGGAAAGAACAGTGTCGAAAGAGAACACGATGTTCATGACGAGGATCCAGAAGATCGCGGAAGCGACGCTGCGGTGCTTCGGTCCTGCTCCCTCCTCATGTTCCAGATCGCTCACCGAAAGCATGTGGCGGATTTCCTTGAGCGCGGTGTTGATGAGGAACAGGCCGCCGGCGAGCACGATCAGGCTGTGGCCATTGAAATCGCCGTGCACGAACGGCAAGTCGATTTTGAACCAGCTGGACTGGAACATCTGGATCAGCAGCAGCACCACGAACAGCAGCACAATGCGCAGAACGATGGCGAGCAGCGTCCCCAGCTTGCGCACCCGCGCCTGCTGGTCCGGCCGCACCC
Source organism: uncultured Alphaproteobacteria bacterium (assembly GCA_937868035.1). Classification (GTDB taxonomy): domain Bacteria; phylum Pseudomonadota; class Alphaproteobacteria; order Rhizobiales; family Aestuariivirgaceae; genus Aestuariivirga. Next base: position 2,310 of record CALMLK010000247.1, on the reverse strand, counting down.
GCTTGGCCTCGATGGAAATGTACAAGAGGTTGTCGAAACCCAGCACCGTTTCCAGCGCCGTCAGGATGATCAGCGTGGTGATGGCGCCGAAGGTGAAAAGTTCCGCGAATTCGCGCGACAGTTCTGCGAACATGTGTGGTCCTCTTGTTCTGGGGCCGCCTTAGCCGTTTCCGCGCCGCAGAGAAAGCCACACGATGAGACAGGCGACGGCAAAGGGAATGCCGCCGATGACGAGAACGGCCACGGGGTCGATGTACTGGTTCCCCTTCAGTGCATCCGGCACAAACAGCAGCGAACAGCCCCCGCTGAACAGGGCCACAAGGCCGAAGATCGCCGCAACGACGAGCCGCCAAGTGGACAAGCGCGGCAATCCGGCAGCCTTGCGGTTCTCCTCCCGTCGGAACAGCCAGAAGAACAACCCGCCGCCAACGGCAATCAATCCGATGAAGAACAGCGCCGTCATACGGCCTCTCCCACGCGCCAGGCATAGAGCAGGCTGAGCAGGCCCTTCAGCCCGATCACGGCGCCTGCCACCATGAAGACCGAAGCATCGGGCCCGGCACTGATGCCTCCCAGGAAGGCACCAGCAGCCAAGAGGATGTCAACCACGCCGAGAATATAGAAGGCCGGGCGCCATTGCGTCTTCCAGCCGAAGAGTGCGCCAAGGATCAGAATATTCAGGAACGCGATGCCGCCCGGAATGATGGGAAGCGGCATCGCCGCAACCGATACAATGGCGCAGCCGCCCATGAACAGAACGACAATGCCGCACAACGCAGCGAGGACATATTTCATGCAGCCCCCTTCGACAGCGCCATCCGCTTCCGCGCCGCCTCGTCCCGGTAGAAAAGATTGTAGGTATCGAACGGAATGATCTGCCCCGCCGGGGTCACGAAATGAACGCAGGAGCGTTTCACCCGGCTGATGCAGAAGTTGTGCGGATCAAGGAATTCTACGATGGCGATGCGGAAGATGTTCTCGTAGCCCATGCCTTCCGGCACCGGCACCTGCGGCAGGCAACAGAGCAGTGCATCGAGCCGCTCCGGGTTGTTGCACTCCACCGTTGCCAGCGAGAAGAAATTCAGGATCTCCTTGTGAAGCTCCGGATACTTCTCGAAGGTGATGGCATTCGGCAACGCCTCTACCAGCATGTCCTTGGGAAAATAGGAGGTGATTGGCGCGATCTTGTCTCCATTCCGCAACGCATAGCCGATGGCGATGGACTCCGGGTTGCAGGGCAGCGGAATGATGTCACCCGCCGTGAAGGGTGTGCCCGCTGCAACGATCGCCTTGCGGATGTCCGACAGCACGAAACGATCCGTGGAAGGATCAAATCCTTCATTGCGGCCAGCGTCCTGCACCGGCTGGAAGGTGATGCCCCGCACGCATTTCCATTGCAGGGCATGGCGGATGATGTCGCCCAGTTCGTCGTCGTTCTGGCCACGCTTGACGACCACCACCAGCGTGGTCGAAATATTATATCTTTCAAGGGCTTCCAGTGCTTCCCTGCGAATGCGGGTGAGGTCTGCGCCGCGCAGGTTCTTGAGCACCGAGGGCCTGAGCGAGTCGAACTGGAGATAGACCTCGAAGCCCGGCTTGAACGACGCAAGCTGCTTCACGAAGTCTTCGTCCTGGGCAATGCGGATGCCGTTTGTATTGAGCATCACATGGCGGATGGGCCGCCGCCGCGCCGCCTCCAGGATGTCGATGATCTGGGGATGGATGGTGGGTTCACCGCCCGAAATCTGCAGGAGGTCCGGCTCCACTTCGCTCGCCACCAGCGCATCCATCATCCTCTCGATCTCCGCCAGTGGACGATGGAAGGTGCGGGCCGTTGAGGACTCCGCAAAACACACCGGACACGACAGGTTGCACGCCTCGTTCACATCGATGAGGCCAAGGCAGGAATGCTGCTCGTGGTCCGGGCACAAGCCGCAATCATAGGGGCAGCCCTCCTCCGTGCGCGTCTGGAACACATGCGGCCGGTCGCCCGGCTTGATGTAGTCCTGCATCAGCTTGAAGTAGGGAATATCGGTGGAGACCAGCGCCTTCGACACGCCATGGGTCTTGCAGCGCTTGAGGTAGTAGACATTGCCGTCGTCGAAGATGATCTTGGCCGGCACAAGGGCGAGGCACTCCGGGCAAAGCGACGTCGTCTGCCCATGGAAAATATAGGGCGAGACCTTACGCAGTGGTGCGTTCATGATTTCTCCGCATCATCGTGACGGCGTAAACGGCAAGTCCGCCGCAGACAAGATGGAACAGATTGAACGGCCCCGCAACCTGCGCGTATGGCTTGAGGAATTCCCA
>CALMLK010000246.1 GCA_937868035.1 uncultured Alphaproteobacteria bacterium | reverse complement strand
GTGATCGCCGACGACACGTAATAGAATCCGGGCACCATCGCCAGCGTCAGGGCACCGGCGATGACCACATATTCAATCGCCGTCGCACCGCATTCATTGCTGATGAATGATACCCATGCACGTGTCAGCGACGCCATTTCCCTGCTCTCCCGGCGGTTGATCCCGCTTCATTACGGAAAAGCAATTATTCCATGAGCCGCTTCGGCTTTGTTAACGGGATGGATAAAATTTAATATAGCGTCACGACCCAAGGACGAAGCTGGTGATGAAGACCATCTTGTTGGCCACGGCTGAAGAAACGTAGTAAAATCCGGGGATCAACGCGGTTGTCAGCGCAGCAGCAACAACGACATATTCAACGGCTGCGGCACCGCTCGAGTCTTGGAGCCAGCACTTCAAACGCTTAAGATGGCTGTGAATCACGTTTCTTCCCCAGATGATATTGTCTTCCCACATCCCCAAATTAGCCCGTCATGCTTCAGCGGCAGTTAACGCGCGGGAGTGAAATCGAGAAATGAAATTCAGGGTTGCCAAATAATGAATCTCAAAATGCCCCCGCTCTCCCGCCGCACGCTTCTGGGCGGCACCGCTTCCGTGGCAGCCCTCGCACTGCTCCCTCCCGCACGGGCCGAAAGCGCACCCCCTGCCCAGTTGCGGATCGAGACCCGCGTGCTCGAGGTCAAGGGCAAGGCCGCGACCGTGATGGGCATCCGTGATGCCGATGGCCGCCATGGGGTGAACAAGCTGTTTGACGGGCAGTTCCGCGCCCGCCTCACCAATGCCCTGACCGAGGACACCATGGTGCACTGGCACGGCCTCACCCCGCCCCTCAATCAGGATGGCGTTCCCATGCTCTCCGGCCCCGCCCTGAAGCCGGGCGAATCCCGCGACTATGATTTCCCGGCCCGCATCGCGGGAACGCACTGGATGCATTCCCATGTCGGCCTGCAGGAGCAGCTGATGCTGGCCGCACCGCTGGTCATCCGCGAAAGCAATGCACCGCTGGTGGACGAGCAGGAGCATGTTGTCATGCTGCACGACTTCACCTTCCGCAATCCGCAGGAGATCCTCGCCGAACTGAAGGCGGGGGGCGGCGGGCACGCTGCTCACGCGGGGCATGCCATGCCGGGCATGGAAGCCGGCCAGGAACCCATGGCGCAGATGGACCACAGTGCCATGACGATGCCGGGCATGAACGGCATGGCCACGGTGAACGACATCACCTTCGATGCCTTCCTCGCCAACGACCGCACCCTCGATGACCCCGAAGTCGTCCGCGCCGAAAAGGCGGGCCGCATGCGGCTCCGCATCATCAACGGCTGCGCCGCCAGCAACATGTGGATCGACCTCGGCAACCTGACGGGCGAGCTCATCGCCGTCGATGGTCATTCCATCCAGCCCGTGAAGGGCCAGCGCTTCCCCCTTGCCATCGCCCAGCGTGCCGACATCCGCCTTGCCCTGCCGCAAGGCTCTGGCACCTGGCCGGTATTGTTCAAGGCCGAAGGAACGACAGGGCAGTCGGGCATCATCCTTGTCTCGGGCGAGGGCACCATCAGCAAGACCAGCGACCAGCGCGAGGTGCAACCGGCCCTCGACCTGAAGATGGAATATCTCCTGAAACCTCTGGGCAAGGTGCCGGAAACCGCCGTCTCGAAAACCCACATGGTGATGCTGACCGGCGGTGGCGCCGACTATGCCTGGGGACTCAACGGCAAGTCATCTATGCACGACACGCTCTTCCAGGTGCGCGAGGGCGAGCGCTACGAGATCATGTTCCACAACATGACCGGCATGGCCCACCCGATGCATCTCCACGGCCACTACTTCAAGGTCGTGGGCGTGGGAATGGACCGCATTGACGGTGCGCTCCGCGACACGATCCTGGTACCGGTCGGCGGCATGGTGACGATCCAGTTTGATGCCGACAATCCCGGCACATGGCCGCTGCACTGCCACCACATGTATCACATGAATGCCGGCATGATGGGGACGATTGCCTACGCCAGCGCGGCGTGAATCCAGTCCTTCAGGATCACCGCCGTCTCGGTAGGATATTCAAGCGTCGGGAAGTGCCCGCAATCGGGAAGCTCAACATAGCGTCCATGCTGCACCTCGGCGGCAAGTCGCTCTCCCTCCGCCGTGGGCGTGAACTTGTCATGCGCGCCCCACAGGCAGAGCGTCGGGCAGGCGATTCCGGCCACCCGTGACCAGCGGTCCGCGCGGTGCGCCAGCGCATCGGATTGTCGCGCCATCGCCTCCGCCCCCATCTTCCGCCCCATGCTGATGAAAGCATCCCGCGTCGCCCTCCCCCGCGGCCCCGGAAGATGCGAGACCATGTCTCCCATCTCGGAGAGAACGCCCTCCAATTCGCCGTCCCGCAGCCGCGCCGAGCGGCGCAAGCCCGCAGCCGGATCAGCCACGCCACCCGCACTTGCCCCGATGACCACGAGGCTCTCCACACGGTCCGGCGCCGCCAGCGCCACCTCCAGCGCCAGCCGCCCGCCCATGGACGTGCCGAGGACACTGAAATGACCGGGCACCGCATGCAGCAGGCCCTCTGCCATGGTTTCGAAGCGGTCCTGTTCGGCCACGTGGATGACGGCCTTCACGTCTGCGCCTAGGGCTGCGGCGACGTCGTCATACATCTCCCGCCCGCAGCCGAATGCGGGGATCATCACCAGTGTTTTGCGCATGGAAGGTTCCCCCTCAAAGACTTGTCTCCCTGCAACTGTGCCGCCATAAGCGGAAGCGACGCAACCCCATTCAGGCGAAGGCCCCATCCATGGCGAAATCCCTCGACACCAAGTTGAAGAAGATCACATCCGGCAAGTATACGCCGAAGGATTTCATCGTGGCGGACGCCAAGGATCCGGAAATGTCCGGCGGCGCCTCTTCCACCGGCCCCAAGGACCTTGCCGACGAAAGCAAGGGCTTCCATTCCGTCGAGCACTTCCGCCAGACCGTGGTGGACATGGTGAAGAAGGGCAACATCGACATCATGCTGGTGGCGGCATCGTCACTGGAAATGATCGCCAAGACCGGCATCTTCAAGAAGTCGAACGTCACCCCGGCCATCCGCGCCAACGACGCAACCGACATCTGGCGGGCCCGGCACTCGTCCTATGCCAAGGAAATGGCGCGCCCCTTCCGCACCGCGAACCTCGCCCACTGCAAAAAGTTTTCCGACCTCGGCCTCTACTCCATCACCTTCAACAACGATCTGTCTGCCGACTACGCCCATCTCGAAGCCTACAATGCCTTCCGCGCCGAGGCCTCGAAACTGAAGTTCCGCCACTTCCTCGAAGTCTTCAATCCCAACGCGCCGAAGAACCTCTCGCCCGAGCAGGTGCCAGCCTTCGTCAACGACAACATCCTGCGCTGCGTCGCGGGCATGACGTCGGCGGATGCGCCCCTCTTCCTCAAGATGCCCTTCAATGGCCGCAAGGCGATGGAGGAACTTGCGGGCTACGACCGCAATCTCGTCGTCGGCATTCTCGGCGGTTCGGGCGGCACCACCCGTGACACCTTCGAGCTGCTTCATCAGGGCGAAAAGTCTGGCGCGCGCGTCGCTCTCTTCGGCCGCAAGATCAAGCTCTCCGAAAGCCCCATCGATCTCGTCCATCTCTTCCGCCGCGTCGTGGAGCGCGACCTCACGCCCGAACAGGGCGTCAAGGAATACCACGCCATCCTGCGCAAGAAGGGCCTCACCTCCGTGCGCTCACTGGAGGACGACCAGAAGATCACGGAGAGTGCCCTGGACGGCTACAGGAAGTAGTCGCCTGCAATGGCGACCGGTCCCACACCCGAACGCGGGGCCCCCCGCTCCGGCATTGTCCTTGCGGGTACGGTCGTCCTCGACATCGTCCACATGATCGAGCATTGGCCGGACGAAGAGCAGATCGCCTTCATCCGGGAGACCATCGAAGCGCCCGGCGGCCCGCCGCACAATGCGGCCGCCGGACTGGTGAAGCTGGGCGCGCCCTTTCCCGTGACGCTGCAATGTCTGCTGGGAGATGACGCCGCCGGCGACACCTTCACCCGCATTGCTCGCGGCTACGGCCTCGACACCGCGCACATCATCCGCGTGCCGGGCAAAACGACCGACACCACCCACGTGATGACTTCGCGCGCCACGGGCAAACGCACCTTCTTTTTCCGTCCCGGCGCAAACGCCACCATGACGGCGGAACAGCTTCTGCCAGCCAACGGCAGCGGAAAGATCTATTATCTGGGTTCGCCCGGGCTCTCCTCATCCATGGATGCAAGTGACGGCTGGCGCCATGCCCTCCGGGCGGCGCGGGCACGCGGGTACAAGACCGCCATGGAACTCTGTCCCGTGCCGCCTCGGCTGCAACGCGAACAGGTGCGCCCCTGCCTGCCGTTGCTCGACTATTTTATCGTGAATGACAGCGAGGCCGAAGCCGTGTCCGGGATACCTGTCACCGTGGACGGGCGCTTCGACAGATCCTCGGCGGAACGCGCCTGCGCAATGCTTCTGAGCCTGGGCGTCAATGATCTCGCCTGCATACATCACCCCCATGGCGCCGTGGCCGTGCGCGCCAATGGCGAAACACTCTTTGCCGCCTCCGTCAATGTACCGAAATCCGACATTGTCGGAACGGTCGGCGCAGGTGACGCATTCTACGCCGGCATGCTCTTCGGCCTGCACGAGGAGTGGGCGCTCTCCGAATGCCTCGCACTCGCCAACGCCAGCGCCGCCACATCCCTCCACTCCGCCACCACCTCCGCCTCAATCAGACCGTGGAGAGACTGCTTGGCGTACGCTGCGGAGAAGGGGCTGCGGGCGCCTTGAACGGGGGCCCATCCAACTGCGCACTTGGACTACTGCAGCAGTCCTTCCCCCTGCAGATCCTTGATCCGCTTCGCCGTCATCTCCGCGAGGCAGGCGTTGACCAGCATGGGTTCCATGGAGCCATTGTGCGCCTCAAACCCTTGCCGCGTGCATTCCGCGTCCCGGTAGGCGATCCATGCCCGCTGTGAGCTCATGAGCGCGTCAAGAAAGTCGGTCTTGCCGTTGCCCTCGGCGGCATCGCTTTCAACGGCTTCTGCCTTGATGCTGGGCCAGATGCGGTTCAGGTCCGCATCCGCCTTCTCGTAGTCCAATCCCGCACAGCGCGTCATCGTGGATTGGTCTTTCTGGTCGGAACAATCCGGTTCCGCATCCTGTGCATGCGAGCCAGGAGATGATGTGGCAAGAATGAGACAAGAGAGGATGGCGAGAGTGCGCGTAATGCCACAACCATTGCATGACTCACTGCCTCTGTGAAGATTCGCCACAGAACTCCGTGCGGCGCAGGTGGTTCCGCGACCGCGGAATATTTGAAAGGTCGTGAACCAATCCGCCCACTGAGCATTTGATGGGCATGCATGTGGCCGGGCGAATGGCCAGCCCTGCAATCTTGCAATTTCGAAAGGACCATACCCATGAAGCTCACATCACTCGTTGCACTTGCTGCCCTCGGCAGCGTTTATGCCATCGCGCCGGTCAGCGCTCAGCAGAGCATGGAAGGCGTCGATCCCGCCTGTATCATGAAGGACGCCAACGGCGTCGACACGGTCGACAAGACCAAGTGCCCCGACGGCAAGACCATGGGCACCGCCGGCCAGAACACCACGGGCCAGAACACCACGGGCACCGATCCGAATGCATCCGGCACCGCCACCACGGCACAGCCTGACGCAAACGCCACGACCGGCAACTCCATGGCGGCGGGAGGCCTGTTCGTTCCGCAGGACAGCCTGAACAACGCCACGCTCATCACCGGCAGCGATTTCACCGGCAAGCGCATCTATTCCAAGGCCGGCGATGACATCGGCGAAGTCAATGACGTCATCTTCTCGGCTGACGGCAAGGTGATTGCCGCCGTGCTCGGCGTTGGCCCCCGTGAGGCCCGCGGGGG
>CALMLK010000245.1 GCA_937868035.1 uncultured Alphaproteobacteria bacterium | reverse complement strand
GTTCAAGTTGAAATCATAAGCGGCAGTGTCGAGTTTCACGGCGGCTGCAAAGGGCACCAATGCCGTGCGCAGGAATTCGCTGCGCGGCTCATTGCCGAGCGTGCCGCCATAAAGCGTCTGCAGAAGATTGTGCGCAGCCGTCTTGGCGCCGTCGATCTTGCCGCTCGAGGCCATGGAGCCTGTGGTATCCATCACCATCACGAGTTCGATGGGCCGCATGGCCTTCTGAACCGTTGAGCTGGCCTTCATGTCGATTTCGGAAATGCCCGCAAGAGACATGATCGTCGTGGGGAACTGGAAGTTTGCATCCAGCTTCACCTTCTGGCCGGTGATGGTCAGGTCGACGGAAATCTCGCCGCTGGCGTGATAATTCTTGTTCACATAGGTCGCGGCCAGATTTTCGAGTTCCAGCATGCGCGCATTGAGCTGTGAACCGCTGAGACTCTGCACCGACGCACGGTCATCAGACGCCACGGCAATCACCGCCGCATCGACGGCCGCAAGGAACTTGCTGTGTTCATCATTGATGCGGGCACCATCGACGGCCGCTCCCGCTGCAAGGAAGATCGGAATGGTCGAGAGCGCAAAGATCTGCGTCACAGTTGCGCTGGTGTCCTTGAGAAAACGGCTGAACAGCCGCTTCTTCCAGGTTGCGCAAGAATCTGAGTGCTGAAGTTCCATGACTTCTCCCCTTCGAATGGGTCAGGGTTAGTCCACAGAGTTCAACAACTCCTTGCCACCATGGCTCAACTTTTAGTGTTTCCGCGCTGGTTAAGCCGCAATTTCAAATAGCGTTAATTCAAACTGTCAGAGAACCTATAGCGAACACCAGGGAAAGCTCCCCTCGCGTCCCCACCTTACATATTGGGATAATTCGGCCCTTCGCCGCCCTGCGGCACGGTCCATGTGATGTTTTGCGCCGGATCCTTGATGTCGCAGGTCTTGCAGTGCACGCAGTTCTGGTGATTGATCTGGAAGCGCGGCGGGTGGCCCTCTTCGTTAACGATTTCATAGACCGCCGCCGGGCAGTAGCGCTGGGCCGGCTCATCATAGAGCGGCAGGTTCTGCTGCACCGGAATGGCAGGATCACGCAACCGCAGGTGTACGAGCTGGTCTTCCTCGTGGTTGGTGGCGGAGAAGGCGACGTTGGTCAGACGGTCAAACGACAAGATGCCATCTGGCTTGGGATAGTCGATCTTCTTGCAGGCCGAGGCAGGCTTGAGCGTCGCATAGTCGGGCTTGCCATGCTTCCAGGTGCCGAGGCCAAAGCCGAACAGCGTCCGCATCCACATGTCGGCGGCTCCCAGCGCCACGCCGCCCAAGAGCCCCAACTTGGACCACATGGGCTTGACATTCTTGACCCTGGCCAGATCTGCGTAGACCCACGAGTTGCGGAATGCGTCTTCATATTCGGGGAGTTCATCTGCCTCACGGCCCGCTGCGAGGGCGGCAACCACCGCCTCAGCCGCCAGCATGCCGGTCTTCATGGCGTTGTGGCTGCCTTTGATGCGCGGCACGTTCACGAAGCCTGCCGAACAACCGATCAGCGCACCACCAGGGAAATAGAGCTTCGGCACCGACTGCAGCCCACCTTCGGTGATGGCGCGCGCACCATAGGCCACGCGGCGCCCACCTTCGAGAACAGGCGCGATCAGCGGGTGATGCTTGAAGCGCTGGAACTCCATGTAGGGGAAGAGGTGCGGGTTCTCATAATTGAGATGCACCACGAACCCGATCGACACCAGGTTGTCTTCAAGGTGATACATGAAGCTGCCGCCACCGGCCTTCATGCCGAGCGGCCAACCCATGGTGTGCGTGACCTGCCCCTGCTTGTGGTTCTCGGGCTTGACCTCCCACAGTTCCTTCATGCCGATGCCGAACTTGGCGGGCTGCCGGCCTTCCTGCAGGTTGAACCGGGCAATGATTTCCTTGGCGAGCGAACCACGAACGCCTTCGGCGATGAGCACATATTTGCCGGTGAGTTCCATGCCGGGCTGGTAATCCGGCTTGTGGCTGCCATCCTTGGCGATGCCCATGACACCCGCGACGACGCCGCGCACCGAACCGTCCTCACGGTACAGGACTTCCGAGGCCGCGAAGCCCGGATAGATTTCTACGCCCAGGCCTTCCGCCTGTTGTCCGAGCCAGCGGCACACATTGCCCAGCGACACGGCGTAGTTGCCGTGATTGTCCATGAGCGGCGGCATCATCGCGTTGGGAATGCGCAGCGACCCACCCTTGCCCAGCACATAAAAGCGGTCCTCAATGACCGGCGTATTGAGCGGCGCTCCCTTTTCCTTCCAGTCCGGAATGAGCTCGTTGAGCGCAATGGGATCAATCACGGCACCCGAAAGGATGTGCGCCCCCACCTCCGAACCCTTCTCCAGCACGCAAACGGTCGTGTCGGGGGAAATCTGCTTGATGCGGATGGCAGCGGAAAGGCCGGCGGGGCCTGCGCCCACGATCACGACATCATATTCCATTGCTTCACGCTGAATATCGCTCACCATAAGCCTCGCGGTTTGAGTTCGGATGAGGGCCTGTTATAGGATTTGGGCAAGGTCTAACAAGCACCCAATTGCGACATGAGCCAAAGTCCAAACGCCGCATCCCTCTCCGCCGCCGAAGCCGCGGCGGCATTGCTGTGGCTGCGCGAGATGGGGGCGGACGAAATTCTCGGCGCCGACCCGGTCAACCGCTTTGCCGCGCCGCCACCCGTGGTGGCCGCAGCACCGCCACGGGCCGCCCCGCCACGGCCAAGCGCACCTTCCTCTCCCGCCCCACCGCAGCCCCGCGCCGCGATGGAAGCAGAGGCATCCATGGAGCAGGTTCACGCCGCCGCGCGCCAGGCACCCTCGCTGGCAGCACTTGCGGAATTGCTCGACACGTTCCACGCCCACCCCTTGCGGCGAACCGCCTCGCGCCTCTGATTCGCCGAGGCAACGCCGGGCGCCCGCATTCTCGTGATGTGCGACAGACCGCGCAGCGAGGAAGACCGCAGCGGCAGGATTTTCGCCGACAAGCACGAGGTCCTGTTCCAGCGCATGCTGGCCGCCATCGGATTGGGCGGTGAGGCAGGCGTGCCTGTCTCGCTGCTCAGTTTCCTTCCCTGGCGTCCGCCCGGCAACCGTCCGCCCACCGAACTTGAATGCCGGATGATCCTGCCCTTCGCCGAGCGCGCCGTGGCACTGCTGCAGCCGCAGATCATTCTGGCCTTCGGGGGGTTGCCCGGACAATGGCTGGCGGGTGGCGCGGAATCGATCCAGCGCCAGCGCGGCACCTGGCTGACGGCGGGCAACGTACCATTGCTCTCGACCTTCCATCCCGAATCCCTCCTGAAATCACCTGCCCTGAAACGGCTGGCCTGGCGCGACCTCCTGGCGTTCCGGGCCAAACTGGACGCATCAACATGAACAAGATCAGCAACGCACCCCGCGATTTCCTGCCCGCCAACATCGCAGTCATCACCATCTCCGACACCCGCACACTGGAAAATGACAAGTCAGGCCAGACCCTCGCCGATCGCGTCACGGGTGCGGGTCACATGTTGGCCGACCGTCTCATTGTGAAGGACGAGATCGAAGACATTCGCGCCGCCGTACGGGGCCTGACGCAGCGCGACGACATCGACGTCGTCATCACCACCGGCGGCACCGGGCTGACCGGCCGCGACGTGACCGTGGAAGCCCTGCGCCCGCTCTTCGACAAGGAGATCGAAGGCTTCAGCGTCGTCTTTCACATGGTCTCGTTCCAGAAGATTCACACCTCCACCGTCCAGTCCCGCGCCACGGCGGGCGTGATGAACGGCACCTATGTCTTCTGCCTCCCTGGTTCGCCCGGCGCCTGCAAGGACGCGTGGGATGAAATCCTCGTGCATCAGCTCGACTACCGTCACCACCCCTGCAACTTCATCGAGATCATGCCCCGCCTCGACGAGCACCTGCGCCGCACGAAAAGCTGACGGCACATGACCGTCATCTCCCACCGGCTGAATTTTGTCTCCATCCACATTCCGAAATGCGGCGGAACGTCCATCGAGATCGGGTGGAGCAAGCACCAGCGCTGGGGCGACTTTGTTATTGGCGGGTCAACGGAAGGCGAGATCATCCAGGCGAGCTTTGAAAGGCTCTACGGCATCGCCAAGCATACAACGGCCCTGCGGATCGCGGAGGCGATCGGCCACGGCACATTCGCGGCCATGCGGTCCATGGCCATCATCCGCCCGCCACTCGAGATCGTGGAGAGTGAGTACCGTTTCGGCCTGAGCCAGTGGCGTGACTTGCTGCGCGAATACTACCTCAATCACCACGGCGTGCCCGACGCACTGTTCCATTTCGAACGTAAGGCACGCGCGGCGCTGGAGGATGAATTCTCACCCATCATTCCTGCATGGTGGTACCAGCACAATCGCGGCACCATCCCCGCTGCAATTCTCTCGGATAGCTTCGATGAGTTTCTCGAACGCGTCGCCGATGACAGGTGGTGCAACGCCATCGGCCGCTATGTGACGGACGCCAAGGGAAACACCATGGTCACCGACCTGTTCCGCCTCGAGGAGCAAGCGCGCATCGTCGACTACATGTGTCACACCGTCGGACTCACCGGTTTCGACATGCCCTGGGAGAACCGCGGCCTCAGCGTGCCGCTGGAATGGCGCCCCGATATCCGCCGCACCTATGCAGAACTCTGCCGCGAGGATATCGAGCGCTTCGGTTTTGAAAACGGCGAGTAGCGGTTGGCGTCAGGCGCGCCGCAACGGCAGGTTCAGTACGCCGCTCACCACCGCAAGCCCCAGAAGCAGGATCGAACCGCCCACCACTTGCGGCCATTGCAACCGTTCGCCGAGCAGCAGCACCGCGGTGAGCACGCCGATTGGTGTCATCAGCAACACGAACGGCGTCGCCTCGTCCACGCGCACACGCTTCAGCAAGGTGAACCACGCCACATAGGCCACATAGAAACCGATGATGCCGACGAACGCGAGATAGAACCATTGCAGCGGCGTCGCCGTTGCAAGTGACTGCCACTGTCCGCTCTCCAGGAGCAGCGTCGCCAGCAGCAATTGCGGCACACCGAACAGCGCATTGGCCTTCAACACCAGCAAGCCTGAATCCTGCGACCACAGCCGTGTCAGCACCTGCCCCAGCGCCCAGACCCCGCCCGCCACGATTACCACCGCCACGGCAAGGAGCGGCGGCCTCTCCTGCGGCAGGCCAATGACGATGGCGACGCCGGTCAGCGCAATCGCGGTGCCGATGATCTTCCGCGCATCAAGTGTTTCGCCCAGCAGAAGCCAGCCGAACAGGATGGCAATCGGAACCTGCGTTTGCAGCACAAGGTTGGCCGTTGTGGCGTCCACATAGGCCATGGCGTAAAAGAGCAGCGCACCCTGGATGGTGACTGAGCAGGCCGAGATGATGAGGAGCTTCGGCCACGGCGTCTTCGGCATGTCGCGAAGCGTGAGCAGCATCACGAGCGCGATGCTGCCGTAGACCATGTACATCATGAACAACGGCTGGAAATGACTCACCGCCGGCTTGGAAAACGTGAAACCGGTTCCCCAGCAGAGCGGTGGCAGGAGCGCGAGCAGGAGGTTGCGGGGTTGCATCATGATGGTGTGCGGGGGCTAACCCGGATTCGCCGCGCGGCGCAAGATTGTTCTTGATTTGTTCATGGTAACAGACTACCTATTTGAACATGCCAACGCTGATGGACATGCGCCCCTCTCCGGGCCTCGCCGTTGATGCCCTGGGCACGGGGAAGATGACCCGCCTGCCGCAGATGGAACGTGGCCGTGGTGCCGGCATCAATCCTGCCGGACGCTTCGAGAACTATACCGAAACCTACGTGGATGACGGCTGGGACTCGCTGTCCGACATTCCGAAGCTGCGCACAGAAATATTCACCGAGACGCCGAAGGCAATCATCACGCGCAACCAGTCGCCGGACATTTCCTTCGACCGCTCCATCAATCCCTATCGCGGCTGTGAACACGGCTGCGTCTATTGCTATGCCAGACCGGCCCACGCCTACATGGGCCTGTCGCCGGGGCTGGACTTCGAGAGCAAGCTCTTCATCAAGCCCAACGCGGCGGAATTGCTGCGCGCGGAACTGTCGGCGCAAAGCTACGTGCCGGCCACCATTGCGCTGGGGGCCAACACTGATCCCTATCAGCCGATTGAACGCAGCTACCGCATCACTCGGGGCGTGATTGAAGTGCTGGCCGAGTTCCAGCACCCTTTCGGCATCGTGACGAAATCAGCCAACGTCACGCGCGACCTCGACCTTCTGAAACCGATGGCGGAACGGGATCTGGTGAAGGTGGCGCTCTCCATCACCACCCTCGATCCAAAGCTCGCCCGCAGCATGGAGCCCCGCGCCTCGACACCGGCAAAGCGCCTCGCCGCGATCGAGATGCTGGCCAAGGCCGGCGTGCGCACCGTGGTAATGATGGGTCCCATCATTCCCGGCCTCAATGACCACGAGATCGAGAACATCCTGAAGGCGGCGCGCAATGCCGGCGCTGCGGAGGCGGGCTACACCATGCTGCGCCTGCCCTTCGAGGTGAAGGAGATATTCAAGGACTGGCTGCAGCGCGAACACCCTGACCGGGCCGCCAAGGTGATGAGCCATGTGAAGGACGTGCGCGGTGGCCGCGAGAACGATCCCAATTTCGGCAGCCGCATGACCGGCACCGGCCCCATGGCCTGGATGATCGGCCGCCGCTTCCAGCTGGCGGCCCAGCGCCTCGGCCTCAACGCCAACCGCATCAAGCTGCGCACCGACCTTTTCCGCCGTCCGCTCCAAAGAGGCGAGCAGATGATGCTGTTCTAGCGGACTTTTTCCACCTCTTGACCCTCTCCCCCGCGCCGCCGCAGACTGTCCACGGGCCGGCATATGGTTGCGGATAACCCCGCGGCGGATTTGGAGCGACTCAACGGCGAAGGCTATGGGGCGGAATGCTCTTCCCTTCCTTCGACCGCGAGACGGAACTTGCCATGAATGGCACGATCGTGTGCGGCGTGGACGAAGCGGGACGCGGGCCCTGGGCAGGTCCCGTGGTCGCGGCGGCCGTCATCCTCAGTTCCCGCAACATTCCGCCGGGGCTGAACGACTCCAAGAAGCTGACGGAAGCAAAGCGCGAGGCCCTCTACGGGCCGATCATGCAGGCGGCCATCGTCGGCGTTGGCATCATCAGCGCGGCGCGGATTGACGAGATCAATATCCTGCAAGCCACCTACGAGGCGATGCGCGAGGCCGTGCAATCCCTCGCCACCGCACCCCATCTGGCCCTCATCGACGGCAACCGCGCGCCGCCGCTCTCCTGCCGCTGCGAAACCATTGTCGAGGGTGACGCCAAGAGCCTTTCCATCGCGGCCGCATCCATCATCGCCAAGGTGACGCGCGACCGGCTGATGCACGATCTCGATCGTCAGTACCCGGACTATGGCTTCGCCGCCCACAAGGGCTACGGCACGGAGGGCCACCAGCAGGCACTGTCACGTCACGGCCCCTGCGCCGAACACCGCCGCAGCTTCGCGCCCATCCGCCTGCTGCTCGGTTGTTAACCATAAAAAGCGGTTTCGATTCACGCGCTGACTCCGAGGACTCATAACACCCCCAGCAACAGTGATTTGAGTGTGAGTGGGTGTGATGGGCGTTATCGTAAAACCGGACGTGAAGTTTCTGCAGAACCAGATTCTGCTGGGTGATTGCCTCACCGAACTGAAGAAGATTCCGACGGCCTCCGTCGATCTCGTCTTCGCCGATCCGCCCTACAATCTGCAGCTCAACGGCGATCTGACGCGTCCAGACCAGAGCAAGGTCGACGCTGTCGATGATGCATGGGACAAGTTTGCCTCCTTCGCCGACTATGATTCCTTCACGCGCGCCTGGCTCGCCGAATGCCGCCGCGTGCTGAAGCCCAATGGCGCCATCTGGGTCATCGGCTCCTATCACAACATCTTCCGCGTCGGCACCATCCTGCAGGACCTGGGCTACTGGATCCTGAATGACGTGGTTTGGCGCAAGACCAACCCCATGCCGAATTTCCGTGGACGCCGCTTCACGAACGCGCACGAAACCCTGATCTGGGCGTCTCGTGACGACTCGTCCAAGTATTGCTTCCACTACGATGCCATGAAGGTGTTCAACGACGACCAGCAGATGCGCTCCGATTGGACGCTGCCGCTCTGCACCGGTGGCGAACGCCTGAAGGACAAGAAGGGCGACAAGCTGCATCCCACGCAGAAGCCCGAGTCGCTGCTCCAGCGCGTCATGCTGGCGACGACCAACCCCGGCGACATTGTGCTTGATCCCTTCTTCGGCACCGGCACCACGGGTGCCGTCGCCAAGCAGCTTGGCCGCAACTTCATCGGCATCGAGCGCGAAGAAGTCTACGCCCGCGGGGCCCGCGCCCGCATCGCAAACACGGAAATGCTGCCGGAAGACGCGCTCAAGACCACGACTGGAAAGCGCGCCGAGCCGCGCGTGCCATTCGGCACCCTGATCGAGCGCGGCCTCGTGAAGGTGGGCGAGACGATCTATGATCCGAGCTACCGCATCGCCGCGCGCGTGCGCGTCGATGGCTCCGTTGCCTGCAAGGACAACTCCGGCTCCATCCACAAGATCGGCGCCCATGTGCAGGGCGCGGAAGCCTGCAACGGCTGGACCTTCTGGCACGTGAAGCGCGGCCCCAACATGGTGCCCATAGATCTGCTGCGCCAGCAGGTGCGGGCCGAAATGGCGGCGGTCGCCTAAGGGCACCGCTTCCGCCCCCAGCACTGCATTTTCCGCATTTGTCAGCGGACGTGAATGCCCTTACACATTCGCCCCATGACACAGCGCCCCTCCGCCCGCACGCAAACCTCCTTCCTCTTTGATCTCGATGGCACCCTCGTGGACAGCGTCTACGATCATGTCATCGCCTGGCACCGCGCCTTGCAGGACAAGGGCATTGATGTCTCCATCTGGCGCATCCACCGGCGCATCGGCATGTCGGGTGATCTGTTCACTGCCGCCCTCTCGCGCGAAATCGGCCGCGACATCAGCGACGGCCTGCGCAGCGAACTGAGCGACCTCCATGCCCATCACTACAACACACGCACCACGGGAACCGTCGTGCTGCCGGGCGCGCGCGAACTGCTCAAACACCTCACCGAAAACGAAATCCCCTGGGGCATCGCCACTTCGGGCCGCATGCGTACCGCCGGGCCGGTGCTGGAGGCCCTCGGCGTCGATCCGGCCAAGCACGTGGTGATCACGCGCGACCTTGTGCGCTACGCCAAGCCCGATCCGGACCTCTTCATCGCCTGCGCCGAAAAGCTGGGCACCAACATCACCCATGCCTGCGTGGTGGGCGATGCCGTGTGGGACATGCTGGCCTCGCGCCGCGCCGCAGCGCTTGGCATCGGCCTCCTCTCCGGCGGCTACTCCACCGGCGAACTGGAACGCGCCGGCGCCTACCGCGTCTACGAAGACCCGGCCGACCTCCTGCGCCACATCGATGAAGTGGGCGGCCGCCGATAGGCTCGGGCAGAAGTGGCGGCGCGCGCGCCACCACCGGTCACCTGAGATGCAGCAAGCTCGTCACTGCCAATTGTGCGGGTTGTCCTTGTCGGCTTTTTCCTGAGCCGCCTGGGCACAGAAGCTTTCCGCATTCAACGCACCTTCCGACAGGAACAAGCCGTTCGCCGTGCCAAGCCTGAACATGACGGCGGAGAGACGTTGAACCTGGTCCTCCTCAGAGAGCTTCTCGCCTCCGGTTATGACCTGCGCCACACTCGTGGCGTACTTCTTCTCGTCCAGCTTGAAACCCTCGCACAGCCGCGCAGCCGCAGATTCGAAGGCGAGGATGTTGAGGCCCGCCACCTGCGCCGGCGTGAGCATGCCCTCATTGTCTTCGACGGCTGCCTTCCAAGCGGCATCGAGTCTGTGATCGTCGTCCGCCGCAAGCGCGGCCGACCCGGCGAGAAGCGAAATGGCTGCAATGCCCAATATCAATTTTTTCATGGTCATGATCTCACTCGCCGTCAGCAAATTGGATGCGTGTCCATTTCGCCGAGAAATGGCCGTTGGCTTTGTAACAAGCTACTTGCGCACGATAACAGGTAATGCCCGGCACGGGCGAATAGACATCGTTCCAATAGGTGTTGTAGCCGTTCTCGGGATACGGTTGATAATCGTCGTAATAGAATCTCTTGTGGTGCTTGTGATGTTTGGACGCCGCCGCGAGAATGGCCGCGCCCACAATGCCCGCCGCGATGGCATCCGATGTCTTGCCCGCTTTTGCAGGTGTCGTGAGTGATGGCCCGGCGAGCATGCCGAACAAAAGCAGGAAAGCCAAAACCGTTTTTGAGCGTGT
>CALMLK010000244.1 GCA_937868035.1 uncultured Alphaproteobacteria bacterium | reverse complement strand
TTGCGCCTGCACCTGCTCCGGCCCGCCGCCGAGGCCGCGCCTGTACAGGCCAGTGCGCCGCAGTCTATGGTCGTTCCTCTGGCCAAGGAGGCCCACGCATGACCAACCTGGCCTTCCTCATTCCCGTCGCCCTGGGCCTCGGTGCCCTCGGATTGGGTGCGTTCCTGTGGAGCCTCACCTCCGGGCAGTATGAAGACCTCGATGGCGCCGCCGTCCGCATCCTCCGCGACGACGACGACAAGCCGCGCCCCTGAGCCGGCCAGGTTCACCACGCAATCCGCCCCACTTTGCAATTCGCGTACCCCCACGCTATATGAGGAAACATGACAGGCAGACTGCACCTTGCTGAACGGTTGCGCGCCGTGGGGCTTCGTCCCACGCAGCAGCGCCTTGCCTTGGGCGATCTGCTCTTTTCCAAGGGCGACCGCCACCTCTGCGCCGAAGACCTCCATGCCGAGGCCCGGGCCGCCAAGGTGCCGGTGTCACTGGCCACCGTCTACAACACGCTGAACCAGTTCAAGGCAGCGGGACTTCTGCGCGAAATCGCCATCGAGGGCGACCGCAGCTACTACGATACCAACACGTCCAACCACTATCACTTCTTCGACGATGAGAAGCACCAGCTGATGGACATCGATCTGGCTGACTTGCGTGTCGTCGGACTGCCCGAAGCACCCAAGGGCAAGGTCATCGACCGCATTGACGTGATCGTGCGTCTCAAGGACGCCTGAAACAGCCTGAAAACAGCCTGAAAAGTCCTTGGAAAAGCCTGAGGCGGCTCAGTCCACCACTTCGCCGGGATAGACGCCCCACAGGCGGTTCTGTTCGGCATAACCCTCAAAATCACCGGCCGTGATTTCGCACCAGCGGCCATCGCAGGTGCCGATGCTGGCCAGCACGCCGGGCGAGAGACGTGCCGTCACGCCGCTTTTCGCGGCCTTTGCATCATGAAGGTCAAGCGGCGCATCATTGCCGCTCCAGGGGGCGACGAAGGCATTGCGGCGGCCTGACAGCATGCTCTGCAGGATCCAGCCCTCCGCGCCATCGCTGTCGCGGATCTTGCGCCAATTCTCGAATTCCGCCGTGATCTCGACGGGCATGCCCTTGCGCTGGAACACGAAAGCCACGGGATGATCACTGGAGGGACCGCGGCGCACGTTTACCTTGTCGGCCTTGAGGGTGACGACGCGGGGAAGCGGCAGGCCGGTGCCATCGGCCTCCTTGTCCTTGGCGGGTGCCTTTGCGGACCCGAGAGAGGCAGTGATGTCGCCGGCGGTGGCGCGGCCCTGTGCGGCGTCAGCGGTCTTCCGGTTCATCAGGCTGGCAAGGCCGTAGGATGTGCCTGCACTGGCAAGGGCCAGCGCGAGAAGGGATGCGACAGCAAACGCGGGGTACAAACGCAGCGACATAACAGACAGATGGCCTTTGGTGTTGCGGGCGCGGGGCCCTTGCGCCAAAGCTGAAGCGGTCAAGCCGACGCAAGATCAACCTTGTCGCCACCTCAGCCTTTGGGCTACTCCCTACATGGCGCTTTCAGGGTTAAGATTGCGTTGAAATTGCCGTTTTTTTGGATACCGGATGCCCTCTTCCAAACCCACCGTCATCGTCACGCGCAAACTGCCGGAAGCCGTCGAAGCCCGCATGGCGGAGCTGTTCAATGCCCGCTTCAACACCAGCGACGTGGCCATGAACCATGCCGCGCTGGTGCAGGCCGCCAAGGACGCGGACGTGCTGGTGCCGACGGTCACGGACCGCATCGACAAGTCGGTGATCCTGCAGGCCGGTCCCCGCCTCAAGCTCATCGCCAATTTCGGCAATGGCGTGGACAACATCGATGTGGAGACGGCGCTGGCGCGCGGCATCACCGTCACCAACACGGCGGGCGTGCTCACCGAAGATACCGCCGACATGACCATGGGCCTCATCATCGCCGTGTCGCGTCGCATGATGGAAGGATCGCGGGCCCTCGCCGATCCGGCGCAGTGGAAAGGCTGGTCGCCCACCTGGATGCTGGGCAACCGCATCTGGGGCAAGAAGATCGGCATCATCGGCATGGGACGGATTGGTACGGCTCTCGCCCGCCGCGCCAAGGCCTTCGGCCTCTCGATCAACTACCACAACCGCAAGCGTGTCCATCCCAAGACCGAAGAGGAACTCGGCGCCACCTACTGGGAAAGCCTCGACCAGATGCTTGCCCGCATGGACATCGTCTCGGTCAACTGCCCGCATACGCCTGCAACCTTCCATCTCCTCTCGGCCCGCCGCCTGAGGATGATGAAGAAGGACGCCTTCCTGGTGAACACGGCGCGGGGCGAAGTGATCGACGAGAATGCCCTCGCGCGCATGCTGGAAGCAGGCGAACTTGGCGGCGCGGGGCTGGACGTGTTCGAGCACGAACCGGCCGTGAACCCGAAGCTGCTGGCCTCCAGCCGCGTGGTGCTGCTGCCGCACATGGGTTCGGCCACCATCGAGGGCCGCATCGACATGGGCGAGAAGGTCATCATCAACATCAAGACCTGGGCCGATGGCCACAAGCCCCCGGACCGTGTTCTGCCGGGCATGCTCTGATCACGAAAAGCTGAAGCCCGCGCAGTGAGGCGTGACTTTCTTGCCGTGCGTTTCTGCGTATGAGAGTGTCACAACCGGAGTGACATGATGCTGAACCGCCGCCAATTCATCGGAACCTCGGTCGCTGGCCTTTTCCTGCCCCGCGCAGGACAGGCGTTCGCGGCGGACTGGTCCGGGACGGAGGCGGAAGCGAAGGGCCAGACCGTTTATTTCAATGCCTGGGCCGGCTCCGAACCCATCAATGCCTACATCGGCTGGGCCGCAGGCGAGATGAAATCGCGCTATGGCATCACCGTTGAACACGTCAAGATCACCGACACCGCCGAAGTGGTGAAGCGCGTGCGCGATGAAGTGGCGGCGGGCAAGCGCGATGGTTCGGTCGATCTCGTATGGATCAACGGCGAGAACTTCAGCCTGATGAAGAAGGAGAAGCTGCTGTTCGGTCCCTTCTCGGAAACCCTGCCGAATTATCGCTACGTCGATGTGGATGGAAAGCCCACGACCCGGCAGGACTTCGCCGAAAGTGTCGATGGCCTGGAGTCGCCCTGGGGCATGGCGCAGCTCACATTTTTTGCCGATGGGGCAAAGGTTGCAGACCCTCCGCGTGATATGAAGGCGTTGCTCGCTTTCGCAAAAGCCAATCCGGGCCGCGTCACTTATCCCGCGCCGCCAGACTTTCACGGCACCACGTTCCTGAAGCAGGTCATGCTGGAGCAGGCGGTGGATCGCAACGCGCTCTACCGCGACCCGGTCGACGCACAGGTGCCGCCGGAGTCGTTTTCATTCCTCGACGCATTGCACCCGCACTGCTGGCGCGCCGGAAAGCAATTCCCGAAATCCCAGGCCGAGATCACGCAGATGGTGGCGGATGGAGAGCTTCTCGTGGGCCTCACCTTCAACCCCAATGAGCCTGCCAATCTCGTGGCCGCAGGCACACTGCCTGCAACAACGGTGGCGTGGCAGCATGAGAAGGGTACCATCGGCAATACGCATTTTGTGGCGATCCCCGTGAATGCCCGCGCCCGTGCCGGTGCGGAAGTCTTCGCCAATTTCCTCCTCTCCCCGCAAGCGCAGGCGCGCAAGAATGATATCAAGGTCTGGGGCGATCCCACTGTTCTTGCGGTTGAAAAACTCTCCGCCGAAGACCAGGCAGCCTTCGCCAGCGCCGCTGCACCGGGCAGCGTGAGCTTGCCGGGGCCGGCACTTCTGGAACCGCGCGCTTCCTGGGTACCGCTCATCGAGAAGGCCTGGCTCAGTCGCTACGGCAACGGGTGATGCGCACGCTCGCAACCTTGCCTCTGGCCGTCGTTCTTCTCCTGCCGCTGTTGGCATCTTTGCTGTTCATCATGCCCGGTGTTGCTGACCTCGACTCTTTTCGGGCCCTCGCCGAACATCCGCAGTTTTGGGGTGCACTTGCGTTGTCACTTGCCACGGGTCTCACCAGCACGGCGGTGTCGCTCGTGCTGGCGCTCGTGATGATCTTTGCGGCGAGAGGCAAGAACCTGTCGTCGCGTGCGGGATTGTTCCTCGCTGTGCCGCATGTCTCGTTTGCCATCGGCCTTGCTTTCCTCATCATGCCGGCGGGGTTGCTCGCCCGCGCCGTGGCGCTGGCCGCTGGCTGGACGATGCCGCCCCAGTGGGTGACGACGCAGGACCCCTGGGGCCTTGCCCTCACGGTGGCACTCGTCCTCAAGGAAACGCCGTTCCTCGTCTGGACCTTTGCGAACCTTCTCGCGCGGGAGGATCTTGCAGCCGGATTTGCAGGCCAGCGCGCCGTGGCCCGCAGCCTCGGTCATGGCGAGGCCTCCACGTTCCTCCGCGTGATCGTTCCGCAACTTCTGCCGCAAGCGCTGGGGCCGCTCATCGCCGTGCTGGCTTATGGCATGACCGTCGTCGACATGGCGCTGGTGATCGGGCCGACCCAGCCGCCCACGCTGGCGCAACTGGCCTGGACCGGCCTCTCCGATGCCGAATCCGCAACGGCGGCGCGGGGCGCTGCGGGCGTTCTGGTGCTGTGTGCTGTCGTGGCGGCGATTCTCGCCGCTGCGTCCGTCGTGCTGAAATGCTCGCGCCCCCACCTGCACCGCTTCTACGCCGCCTCTCCACGGCCCGGGGAAGGGCTTGGCGGGGCCGCGCAGTTGCTGTGGCCAGCGCTTCTTGCCGTTTATGTTGCCGTTGCCGCAGTCATGCTGCTGCAGTCCGCGGCGGCGCAGTGGCCGTTTCCTGATCTGTTGCCGAACGTTTCAACCCTCCGCGCCTGGACACATCTGCTCTCTGACCCGCGCCCGGTGATGACCAGCGTCGTGCTCGCCCTCTCCACCACGGCCTGCGCCATTGCGGCCACGGTGATCTGGCTCGAATTGGCTCCGCGCGCGATGGACAGGGTGATGACGATGTGTGCGCTCACCGCCGTCACGGTTCCCATGCTGCTGATCGCCTTGGGTGAGTACCGCGCCTTCCTGGCGCTCGACCTCACGGGAACGGCGGTGGCGCTCTGGACTGCCCATGCCGTGCCCGTGTGCGCCTATGTGTTCCTGTTGCTGGCGCGGCCCTATCGCGCCTACGGAACGCAGTGGGCGGCTGTTGCCGCTGGCTTGCAGCAAGGCCGCGCGCGCTTCCTGTGGCGGGTCAAGTGG
Organism: uncultured Alphaproteobacteria bacterium; assembly: GCA_937868035.1. Classification (GTDB taxonomy): domain Bacteria; phylum Pseudomonadota; class Alphaproteobacteria; order Rhizobiales; family Aestuariivirgaceae; genus Aestuariivirga. The sequence continues at coordinate 7,081 of CALMLK010000244.1, read as the reverse complement.
CCGATGCTGAAGGGGCCCATGTGGGCCGCCGCAGCCGTGGGCTTCGCAGTGTCGGTCGGCCAGTATGTTCCCGCGCAACTCGCCGCCGCCGGCCGCTTTTCCACCTTGCCCATGGAGGCCGTGACGTTGTCGTCCGGCGGCAACCGCCCCTTGCTGGCCGTCTATGGCATCGCCCTCATGGCGCTGCCGCTCGGCGCCTTCCTGTTCGCGGCCCGCGCCGGCCGCTCGCGCTGGAGCACGCCATGACGCTGGTCCTGCGCGACGCTGCCGTGAACCTGCGGGGCATGCCCTTGACTAGGCCCCTGATCCGCCCCTTCTCGGTGTCGGTGCAGCCGGGTGAAATCCTGACCATCATGGGACCAAGCGGCAGCGGCAAGTCGGCCCTGCTCAGTTGGATCGGCGGCGATCTTCCCGGCGCGATGCAGGGCGCAGGCGAGGTGCTGCTGAACGGGGTCAACGTGATTGGCGTGCCGCCCGAACGCCGGCGCATCGGCCGCCTGTTCCAGGACGACTACCTCTTTCCCCACATGACGGTGGGCGAGAACCTGCTGTTCGCCATTCCGGCGGCGCGCCGCGAGGTCCGGCTGGAGATGATGCAGCAGGCCCTGGCAGACGCTGGACTCGACGGCTACGCGGACCGCGCCCCGCAGACACTGTCCGGCGGTCAGCGCGCCCGCGTGGCGCTGATGCGCACGCTGCTTTCCGGACCCGCCGCCGTGCTGCTCGACGAACCGTTTTCGCGCCTCGACCAGGACTTGCGCAGCACCATCCGCAGCTTCACCTCCGATCACATACGCGACCGTCAGGTGCCGGCAATTCTCGTGACCCACGACCGTGCCGATGTGCCGCCGGGAGGGCGGGTGCTGGCCATCTCGGCACAGGGAGACATGCACCATGTTTGACCGGCAGATCCTCGCGCTCACCCGGCCCGCGGTGGAAGGCGTTGCCCGGTGGTTGAATGAGCGCGGCATCACCGCGGATCAAGTCAGCCTCTTCGGCTTCGCCTTCGGCATGCTGGCCGCCCTCTTGATCGTGGCAGGCGAAATCGATTGGGCCATCATCCCGTTGCTGGTGAATCGCCTCTGCGATGGCCTCGACGGTGCACTGGCGCGAAAGGGCGTGGCGACCGACCGCGGGGCCTTCCTCGACATCACCCTCGACTTTTTCTTCTACGCCGGCGTGCCACTGGCCTTCGCGCTCTGCAATCCGCCGCAGAACGCGCTGCCCGCCGCAGCCCTGCTGGCGGCCTTCATCGGCACCGGCGTCACCTTCCTCGCCTACGCCATCATGGCCGAAAAGCGCGGCGACAAGAGCACGGACTATCCGTCGAAGTCCTTCTACTATCTGGGCGGGCTGACCGAAGGTTTCGAAACGGTGCTGTGCTTCGTGGCCATGTGCCTGTGGCCTGCCCACTTCCCGCTCCTGGCCTATGTCTATGCCGCCCTCTGCTGTGTCACCACGGCGACGCGCATGGCGGCGGGCTGGCAGGCCTTCGGGTCAGGCGACGTCAAATGACTTGGGCCTGTGCACCAGATTCACCAGCACGAAGGAAATGATCATCAGCAGGTACCATGAGGTGAACTTCCCCAGCGAGACGAGTTGCCAGCCCGCCTGCTGGTTCGGATAGAGCCAGATGTGCGACGCCGTGGCGATGTTCTCGGCAAGCCAGATGAACAGCGCCACCAGAAAGAATCCCAGCAGCATGTTCATCCGGTGCCGGAAACGGAACACCTTGTAGTGGACCGAACAGCGCCAGAAGAGCAGGGCCGTCGCCCCGAAGAGCAGCCAGCGCAGATCCCAGAGGAAATGGTGCGTGAAGAAATTGGCATAGATGCCAACGGCCAGCAGCACCGTGGCGGAGGCTGGCGGATAGTTGGAAAAGCGGAAGTCGAAGATACGCGTCACCCGCGCCAGATAGGAGCCGACGGCCGCATACATGAAGCCGGAGAAGAGCGGTACGCCCGCGAGCCGCAGCACGTTCTCTTCCGGATAAGTCCACGACCCCATGTGGGTCTTGAACAGTTCCATGCCCGTGCCCACGGCATGAAAGAGGAAGATCACCACGGCCTCAGACGGTTTCTCCAGGCGGAAGGCGAACATGGCTGCCTGTAGCAAAAGGGCGGCCACGAACAGGGCATCATAGCGGGCCACGCCTGCGTGCGCGGGCCAGGCCACGGCGGAGAGCATGATGAGGCCCAGCAACAGGCCGCCGAACAGGCAGGCCCAGGCCTGCTTCAGGCCGAAGACAAGGAACTCGATCGCTGCCCCGGCGAGACCGTGCTGCGGCAGGCGCGCCAGCACTCCATGCGCCGCCGCGTCGATCCTCGCTTCCAGGCTTGTCCGTTCCGCCATGCGCCGTCCGTTCCCGGCTCCCACTCACACGCGCTCTATGGTTGAAAGGTGGCGGCGCAGCCGTGTCCGCTACGGCCCGCAAAAAAATTTCGGCAAGGCCAAAAAAAATCTTGATTGCGACGGGCGACTCCATCATATGCGCACCCGTCCAAAGTCGCACGTGCCGCTAAGGTGATTTCTTCCCGCGTGAAGGAGATCCCCAAAGTAACGACGGTGAGGGCTTCTCGTCTCTGCTGGTGTGTCCAAACGCCAGTGTCACTTGAGGCAAACACAAGTCTGCTCGATGTGCGATTGGGCCATCCCAATCAATCAGAAGCGAAAACCGGTCTGGGTTCCCAGTTGGCGTCTCCATCGCGCCTGCACGGAGTTCTGGTCTGGCATTTCAACGTCTGCTCTTGAAGGGATCACGTCCATGGCCACCGCGAAGATCATCGAATTCCTCCGACGTGAAAAGCCCGAAGGCCCCTGCCTCGTGGTCGACCTCGACGTCGTGCGCGACAACTATGAGGCCTTTGCCAGCAGCATGCCGGACACCCGCATCTTCTATGCGGTGAAGGCCAATCCTGCGCCGGAAGTGCTCTCGCTCCTCGCCTCGCTGGGCTCGTGCTTCGACACGGCCTCGGTGCCCGAGATCGAAATGTCGCTGGCGGCGGGTGCCACGCCTGACCGCATTTCCTTTGGCAACACCATCAAGAAGGAGCGCGACATCGTGCGCGCCTACGAGATGGGTGTCCGCCTCTTCGCCGTCGACAGCCACACCGAAGTGGAGAAGGTCGCCCGTGCCGCCCCCGGCGCGCAGGTGTTCTGCCGCATCCTCACCGATGGCGCTGGCGCCGAATGGCCGCTCTCGCGCAAGTTTGGTTGCGAGCCTGCCATGGCCGAGTCCGTGCTGCTCTCCGCTCATGCGCTGGGCCTCCAGGCTTATGGCGTGTCCTTCCACGTGGGCTCGCAGCAGACGCGTCTGGACGCCTGGGATGTGGCCGTCGGCGAAGCCAAGGCGATCTTCGAGCGCATGCTCAGCCACGGCATCAAGCTGGAAATGGTCAATCTCGGCGGCGGTTTCCCCACCAAGTACCTGAAGCCGGTACCGGGCCAGTCCACCTATGCCAACGCCATCCATGATGCGCTGACGAAGCACTTCGGCAACGCCCTGCCCGAGACGATCATCGAACCGGGCCGCGGCATGGTCGGCAACGCCGGCGTGGTGAAGGCCGAGGTCGTGCTCATCTCCAGGAAGCACGCCAACGACGACACGCGCTGGGTCTATCTCGACATCGGCAAGTTCGGCGGTCTCGCCGAGACGATGGACGAGGCGATCCGCTATCCCATCACCACCGTCCGCGATGGCGACGTGAAGGAGCCTTGCGTGATTGCCGGCCCGACGTGCGACTCGGCTGACGTGCTCTACGAGAAGACACCGTATCCGCTGCCGATCACGCTGACAGTGGGCGACGAGGTGCTGATCGAAGCCGCCGGCGCCTACACCACGACCTACGCGGCCGTCGCCTTCAACGGCTTCCCGCCGCTCCGGGCCTACGTGATCTGACACCACGCGGCATCCCTCGCCCTTCGCGGCATCGCCAAGCGATGCACCCCGGGGTGAGGGACTTTCCCCCTTCGTCCTCATGCTGAGGAGCACGGCAACGCCGTGCCTCGAAGCATGTTCAATCCTCATTTCCCATGGGAGACTTTCAATGGTCACCATTCGTCATGAAACCGCCTCTGATGTCGCTGCCCGCGAAGCCCTTTTGGACAAGGCCTTCGGCAAGGCACGTCTCCGCAAGACCTCAGAACGCCTGCGTGAAGGCCGTTTGCCGGCGGAGGGCCTGGCCTTCACAGCCCTTGATGCGAAAGGCCGGGTGATCGGCACGCTCCGCCTGTGGAACATCATCGCCGGTTCAGCGGGACCGTCGCTGCTGCTCGGCCCGCTCGCCGTCGATTGCCGCCAGCAGAAGAAGGGCATCGGCCGCAAGCTGATGGAACACGCCCTCAACAGCGCGCGTGTGCTCGGCCACGAGTCCGTGCTGCTGGTGGGTGATGCGCCCTACTATGCGCGCTTCGGCTTTGATGGCAGCCACACCCGCAGCCTGCACCTGCCGGGCCCGGTGGAGCGCGATCGCTTCCTCGGCCTCGAACTCACGCCCGGCGCGCTCGATGGCGCGGAAGGCCTGCTGAGTGCATCGGGTGCCGTTCAGGAAAAGCTGCGCGGCGCCGTCGCGGCGTGAGTCACCGCCAGGCTTTCGCCCGCTCGACGGCGGTGGCGAAGCGCTGGCGCTGCTCATCCGGAAGGGGGGCCTCCGGATGATGCACCTGGGCGGGGCGGGGAAGTGGCGGCAAGGTCTGCCCACCCGCCCCGGCCATGGCCATGCGGGCCGTGCCCAGCGCCGTGAGCTCGGTCGATGATGCCACGGTGACGGTGCGGTTCAGAGCATTGGCGAGGAAGCGCACGAAGTAGTCATTGTTGGCGAGGCCACCGTCGATGGAGATGGCCGGACCAAGCGGCAGCAGCGCTGCCATGGCCTGCATCACCTCCGCCGCACGAAGGGCAATGCCTTCCAGAACCGCCTGCATCATGTCGGCCTTCGTGGTGTCGAGGCCAAGCCCGATCCACAGCCCCGCAGCGTTCCGGTCCCAGTGCGGGCAGGCGAGTCCAGAGAGGGCCGGCACGAAACACAGGCCGCGCGACAAGGCGGATGGCGCGGCGAAGGCATTGATCTCGCCGTAGGACGCAAACAACCCAATGGACCGCGCCCAGTTGATGGCCGAGGCCGCATTGTAGACGGCGCCATCGAGAGCAAAGTCGGCAGCAGAGCCTCCCTTCCGCCAGGCGACGGTCGCCGCCAATCCCGAGTTGTCGCGTGGCGGCCGCCTGCCACCGGCAATGCCGAGGGCAAAGGCGCCGGTGCCGAATGTGATCTTGGCATCCCCCGGCTTTTCGCACCCGTGCCCGAACAAGGCGGCCTGCTGGTCAACGAGGCTCGCCGTGATGGCGATGCCCTTGTGATCGCCAAACGGTCCGGTGGTGTCGCGGATGTCCGGCAACACCTCGTGGGGAATGCCGAAGAGCTTCAGCAGCTCATCATCCCATTGCAATGTATCGAGCGACATGAGCGAGGTACGCGAGCCCGTCGTGACATCCGTCGCGAATTGGCCCGCCAGCCGGTCGAGGAAGAAGGCGTCGCTGGTGCCGATGCGCAAGCGCCCCTGTTTGAGCAGGGCTTGCGCCTCCGGCACGTTGTCCATGATCCGGCGCATCTTCGTGGCCGAGAAATAGGGGTCGAGCGGCAGGCCGGCGCGCGCAAGCGTCAGCTCCTCCGCCCCCTCCGACTTCAGCCGTTCGGTCACATCCTTGGTGCGGTCGTCTTGCCAGACGATGGCGCGATGACAGGGCTTTCCCGTCTTCGCGTCCCATGCCACCAGTGTTTCGCCCTGATTGTCGATCCCGATCGCATCCACAGGCCCCGCCGCCGCGATGCAGGCCTGCACATGCGACAGCAATTCCTCCGCATCATGTTCCACCCAGCCCGGTTGCGGATAATGTTGGGCATGTTCGAAGCCAGCCACCCTGGCGAACGTGCCCGCATCATCCAGCGTGAAGGCCTTCGTGCCCGTGGTGCCTTGGTCGATGGCGAGAACCTTCATCGCATTGCTCCTGCAATCTGGTCGGCGATACGGCGCGCTTCGGCCACGCACCGCCCGGCGGTCTTGAGTTCACCCCAGACATTTCCAACGCGCGTGGGCGTGGGCAGCGAAGGGCTGGTGCTGTTCAAAAGAAGCGCATCCTCCGGCACAAACGCGCCGCTCACGATGACGCCGTCGCAGGCGATGGTGCGGCGCTGCCCCGCTTGTTCGACTTCGACTCCCGTCACGCCATCCGTGCCGTGGATGGCCGTGACGCGGGCCTGCAACAGCAGCGGCACGCCATAGCGGAGCCGCGCGCCCCAGCGGAAGGCGAGGGGTGCTTCCAGCCGTTCGGCGATCATGGCGGCGGGGTGAATGCCTGCATGGGCGCAGGTCATCAACGCCGAGAAGGACACCCATTCCGCCCCGATGATCACGGGCCGCGCGAAGGGCTTCATCTTTTTCAGATACACAAGCTGTTGCAACGTAGCCGTGTTCATCACCGAGGACGAACGCGTGCCGCCGATGAGCCGCGCCGCCCGTGTGGATTCGCGTGCCCCCGTCGCCAGCACCACATGTTTCGCTTCCATGCCGCTGATGCCGGTGGGCGGAGCATGCACGCGCAACAGGGTGGGCGATGTCATTTCGATCACTGTATGCTGTGTGCGCACATCCACGCCGCGCGCATCGCGGCGCAGGCGCGCGGCAAAATCCGGGCCGCTCATCAGGCGGCGGTGGCTTTCCCAGCCGAAACCCCAGTGGCCGCAATGCCGGGGCACGCCACCCGCCTCCAGCTCGCGCTCCAGCACCACCACATCGCGGATGCCGCGGGCCTGCAATTGCACGGCACAGGCAAGCCCCGATGGTCCGCCGCCGATGATGACGACATCATGCTTTTCCATGAGACGCCTTTGCGAACAGGCTGCGCACCTCGGCACCGCAATTGAAGCCCTGGCAGCGCCCCATCATGGCGCGGGTCCGCCGCTTCAACCCGCCGAGATCGCCGGCGGGAAGTGGCCCGGTAAGTGCGTCCGTGATCTCCTGCCGCGTCACCCATTCGCAATGGCAGATGATGTCGCCGCCCTGTTGGTAGGGGCGGTTCTCATGT
>CALMLK010000243.1 GCA_937868035.1 uncultured Alphaproteobacteria bacterium | reverse complement strand
GTGACCGTCACGGCACCCGTTTATGTGTCGAAAGGACTCTCTCCCCGCGCGGCCTATGCCCGGGCCACGGAGCGGCTTTCTGAGGTCGTCGATGCGCTGGATCGGCCGCTCGACATGCAGCTGCGCGACAACGACGCGCCGCCGATGAAGCCGCAAGTCTCCAACACCACGCCCGAAGAATACAAGGCGATGGTGTTGAAGGCGAAGGAATACATCGCGGCGGGAGACATCTTCCAGGTGGTGCTGTCGCAGCGCTTCGAAACGGAGTTCACGCTGCCGCCCTTTTCGCTCTATCGCAGTCTGCGGCGCGTCAATCCCTCGCCGTTCCTCGTCTATCTGAACTTCGACAGCTTCGCCGTGGTCTGCTCGTCGCCGGAGATTCTGGTCCGCGTGCGCGATGGCAAGGTGACGATCCGGCCCATTGCCGGCACCCGCCCGCGCGGCGCCACGCCCACGCGCGACAGGGAACTCGCCGCCGAATTGCTGGCGGACCCGAAGGAACTTGCCGAGCACCTGATGCTGCTGGACCTTGGCCGCAACGATGTGGGCCGCGTTGCAGACATCGGTTCCATCAAGGTGACGGACAAGTTCATCCTCGAATACTACAGTCAGGTGATGCACATCGTCTCCAATGTGGAAGGACGGCTGGGCAAGAACCATGACGTGATCGACGCGCTGGTTGCCGGATTTCCGGCAGGCACGGTGTCGGGTGCGCCCAAGGTGCGGGCCATGGAAATCATCGACGAACTGGAAAAGCACAAGCGCGGCGTCTACGCTGGCTGCGTGGGCTATTTCTCAGCGGATGGCGAGATGGACACCTGCATCGTGCTGCGGACGGCGATCGTCAAGGACGGCAGGATGTACGTGCAAGCGGGTGCAGGCGTGGTTGCGGATTCCATTCCGGAGAACGAACACCAGGAGTGCGTGAACAAGGCCAAGGCCCTGTTCCGCGCCGCTGAAGAGGCTGTGCGCTTTGCAGGCCGTGCCGGGAGGGGACAATGATCATCCTCATCGACAACTACGACAGCTTCACCTGGAACCTCTATCATTTCCTCGGCGACCTCGGGGCGGAGACGGTGGTTCACCGCAACGACAAGATCAGCGTGGGCCAGGTGATGTCGGCGCGGCCCGAGGCCATCGTCATTTCACCGGGACCCGGCACACCTTCGCAGGCGGGCATCATCATCGACCTCATCAAGGCGGCGTCCGGCAACATTCCGGTGTTCGGCGTGTGCCTGGGCCTGCAGGCCATCGGCGAAGCCTTCGGCGGCGACGTGGTGCGCGCGCCCTCGCAGATGCACGGCAAACTTTCCAAGGTGCATCACGCCGACAAGGGGGTGTTCAAGGGCCTGCCGCAGGATTTTGATGCCACGCGCTATCATTCGCTTGTGGTGGACAAGGCAACGCTGCCTGCCGACCTCGAGATCACGGCGGAAACTGACGGCATCATCATGGGGCTGCAGCACAAGAGCAAGAATGTGCATGGCGTGCAGTTCCACCCCGAGAGCATCGCCTCGCAGCACGGTCATGACATCCTCCGCAATTTCCTCGACATGGCGCGGGTGAGCCGGAGCGGAGGCGCGTCATGAGCGAGTTGAAGCCCCTCCTCGCCAAGGTCGCGGATGGCACGCCGCTGACGCGCGCCGAGGCCCGCATTGCCTTCAATGTGCTGATGTCTGGCGAGGCCACGCCGTCACAGATCGCCGGCTTGCTGATGGCGCTGCGGGTGCGCGGCGAGACGGTGGATGAAATCACCGGTGCTGTGGAAGTGATGCGCGAGAAAATGCTGCGGGTCGATGCGCCCGCCCATGCCATCGACATCGTCGGCACAGGCGGTGACGCGTCGGGGTCGTACAACATCTCCACCTGTGCGGCCTTCGTGGCGGCGGGCGCAGGCCTCACCGTTGCCAAGCATGGCAACCGCGCTCTCTCCTCCAAATCCGGCTCCGCCGATGTGCTGATGGCGCTGGGGGTGAAACTGGATACGGGGCCGGAGAAGATCAGCGCCTGCATCCGGGAAGCAGGCCTCGGCTTCATGTTCGCGCCGCAGCATCATTCCTCCATGAAGCACGTGGGCCCGACGCGGGTGGAACTGGGCACGCGGACGATCTTCAACCTGCTGGGCCCCCTGTCCAATCCGGCGGGGGTAAAGCGTCAGGTTACTGGTGTTTTTTCAAAGGCTTGGGTAGAGCCGCTCGCGCAGGTTCTGAAGAACCTGGGGAGCGAGGCCTGCTGGATCTGCCATGGCGAGGGCGGCATGGACGAGATTGTCCCCTCAGGCACCACCCTGATTTCCGAATTGAAGGACGGCGTGGTGCGCACGTTCGAAATCACGCCGGAGGCGGCGGGTGTGACCCGCAGCAAGTTTGAAGACCTCAAAGGCGGCGATGCCCAGCACAATGCGGAGGCCCTCCGCCACGTGCTCGCGGGCAAGCCTTCCGCCTTCGCCGATGCCGCCGTGTTGACCACGGCTGCGGCCCTGATCGTGGCGGGCAAGGCGGCGGACCTCACGTCCGGCGTGGCCGTGGCACGGGAGTCGCTGGCCTCTGGTTCTGCCGCCAAGGCCTTGACGCGTCTCGTCGAGGTTTCGAACGACTGATGGCCACCATCCTTGACAAGATTGCCGCCTACAAGCGCGAGGAAGTGGCCACCGCCAAGGCCGCACGGCCCTTCGCAGCCGTGGACGCAGATGCACAGGCGCAGGGCGGCGTGCGCGGCTTTTTGCAGGCCCTGCGTGCCAAGCATGCGCGAGGCGAATGGGCGCTGATTGCCGAGATCAAGAAGGCATCTCCCTCCAAGGGCCTGATCCGGCCGGACTTCGATCCGCCGTCGCTGGCGCGGGCTTACGAGGCGGGCGGTGCTGCCTGTCTTTCGGTGTTGACCGACACGCCGAGCTTTCAGGGCGCGCCTGCGTTCCTCGGTGCGGCGCGGGCGGCCTGTTCACTTCCTGCCTTGCGCAAGGATTTCATGCTCGATGTCTACCAGGTGGCCGAAGCGCGCGCCTGGGGGGCGGACTGCATCCTCCTCATCATGGCGATGATCGGCGACGGTCTCGCCGCGGAACTTGAATCCGCCGCGCAGGCCTTCGGCATGGATGTGCTGATCGAGGTTCATGACGAGGCCGAACTCGAGCGGGCACTGAAACTTTCCTCGCCGATGATCGGCATCAACAACCGCAATCTCCACACCTTCGAGGTGACGCTGAAAACGACGGAGCGCCTTGCGCCGCTCATTCCGCCGGACCGTATGATCGTGGCCGAGAGCGGGTTGTTTGCGCCGCCTGATCTTGCACGGCTGGAGAAGGTTGGCGCGCGGACATTCCTGATCGGCGAGAGCCTGATGCGGCAGGACGATGTTGCCGCGGCAACACGCACCATCCTGTCACGCGAAAGGCTATAACGATGGCGAAACTCAGCCACCTCGATGACAAGGGCCAGGCACATATGGTGGACGTGTCTGCCAAGGATGTGACGGTGCGCAGCGCCACGGCGCGCGCCCGCGTGCTGGCCGATGCGGCGACCATTGCGATCATCACCTCCGGCAGCGCCAAAAAGGGTGACGTGCTGGCCACGGCACGCATTGCCGGCATCATGGCGGCGAAGAAGACGAGCGAACTCATACCCCTGTGCCACCCCCTGATGATCAGCAAGGTGACGGTGGAATTTTCCATTGATACCAATCACATAGACGTGGAAGCAACCGTGAAGGTTGAAGGCAAGACGGGTGTCGAGATGGAAGCCCTGACCGCCTGTTCCGTGGCCTGCCTGACAATCTACGACATGCTCAAGGCCGTGGACCGGGGGATGCGCATCACCGACATGCGGCTTGCGGAAAAGACGGGCGGCAAGTCCGGCACGTTCCGGGCGGAGTGAGAGATGGCGCTTCTTCCTGTCGCAGACGCCCTCGCCCGCATCCTTGAGCGCGTGACGCCGCTTCCGGCGGAGACGATTGCGCTTGGCGATGGTGCAGGCCGCGTGCTGGCCGCCCCTGTGATCGCTGGTCGCGACCAGCCGCCCTTCGCCGCCTCGGCCATGGATGGCTATGCACTGCACCATGCCGACCTCGCCTCCCTGCCCGCCACGTTGCGCATCGCCGGCATCTCGGCGGCGGGGCATGGCT
>CALMLK010000242.1 GCA_937868035.1 uncultured Alphaproteobacteria bacterium | reverse complement strand
GGCGGGATTTTCAGTCATCATGCGCGGGCACCGGGACCTCCCCATGCTGCCCGCGATGGCTTTGTCGGCCTGGCTGTGTTCCGCCTTCTGCTTCAGTTGGGCAAGCCCCGGGAATACTCCTGCGACGGAAATCCTGCTCTGCGCCGCCTTCGGCACCTGCCAGAATGCGGCTGGACTGATCTTCTACACTTTCGGCACCAAACGCATTCCCGCCGCCGAGGCAACGCTCCTCGCGGCGCTGGAAGTGCCCTTCACGCCGTTCTGGGTGTGGTTGTTCATGGGAGAAACCCCAGCACCCATGACTCTGATCGGCGGCGGCGTGGTGCTCGTGGCCCTCTTCGCACACATCCTCACCGAGTTCCGCCGCGGCGGAAAATCCATCGCGGTGGAATTCGCCCCTACGCCCTGACGCTTGAGGCATCCTGGCCGAAGAGAACCTTGCGCTCTTCGTCGGTCATGGGCTTGCGCGGTGGCGCCATCGCATAAGCACGCTCCACGGCAGGGCGGGCCTTGATGGCGTCGAACCAGCGCTTCAGATGGGGGAAGTCGCCGAGGTTCTGCTTGTGGGACTCATAAGGCACAATCCAGGGATAACAGGCCATGTCGGCGATGGAATAGTCATCGGCGATGAACTCATGGTTTGCGAGGCGCTTGTTCAGCACGCCGTAGAGACGCGATGTCTCCTTGGTATAGCGATCAATGGCGTAGGGCACCTTTTCCGGTGCGTAGGAATTGAAGTGGCCGTTCTGCCCGGCCATGGGGCCAAGCCCCGCCATCTGCCAGAACAACCACTGCATGACCTCGGTGCGGCCCCTCACATCCCGGGGCAGGAATTTGCCGGTCTTGTCGGCGAGGTAGTGAAGGATTGCGCCGGATTCAAAAACGCTGAGAGGTGCTCCGCCATCAGATGGCGCATGGTCCACAATGGCCGGCATGCGGTTATTGGGCGCAATCTTGAGGAAGTCGGGCTTGAACTGGTCCCCCTTGCCGATATCGACCCGATGGATGCTATAGGGGAGGCCGGATTCCTCCAGGAATATCGTGATCTTGTGGCCATTCGGCGTGGGCCAGTAGTGCAGGTCGATCATGTCGGTGCCCCTATCTGTAATTTGTTTCGTTACAAACGTAAGAAGCGCGTCCCTGCTTCGCAAGAGCGCGCTCCATGTAACGTTGTCACAGGCCCGTGATCAGACCCTTGGGCACGGGATTTAAGGCTTATTCGGCAGCTTCCACCGCATCCTCGTCGGAGACGCGCGGACGGAGCGCCAGTTCCTTCTTGATCTCCTCGGCCACCAGGAAGGACAGCTCCAGCGCCTGCGCCGCATTCAGGCGCGGATCGCAGAAGGTGTGATAGCGGTCGTTCAGGTCTTCATCGCGCAAGGCACGGAGCCCGCCCGTGCATTCGGTCACATCCTTGCCCGTCATTTCGACATGAATGCCGCCCGCGTGGGTGCCTTCGGCACGGTGTACGGCCATGAAGTTCCTGACTTCCTTGAGGATCAGATCGAATGGCCTCGTCTTGTAGCCACTGGTGCTCTTCACCGTGTTGCCGTGCATGGGATCGCAGGACCAGACGACGACACGTCCTTCGCGCTTCACCGCGCGGATCAGGTCCGGCAGGTGCTTTTCAACCTTGTCGGCGCCGAAGCGGGCGATCAGCGTGAGACGGCCGGCCTCGTTCTGCGGATTGAGTGCATCAATGAGACGGATCAGTTCATCCGGCTTCAGCGAAGGTCCACACTTGAGGCCGATGGGGTTCTTCACGCCACGGCAGAATTCCACGTGCGCATGATCCGGCTGGCGCGTGCGGTCGCCGATCCAGAGCATGTGTCCGGATGTTGCGTACCAGTCGCCACTGGTGGAATCGACGCGGGTCAGTGCCTGCTCGTAGCCGAGAAGAAGGGCTTCGTGGCTGGTGTAGAAATCGGTGGCGCGCAGTTGCGGTGCCGTTTCCGCCGTGATGCCGCAGGCCTTCATGAAGCCCAGGGTTTCGGAGATGCGGTCGGCGAGGTCCTGATACTGCTCGAAGGCGGGCGAGTCCTTGAGGAAGCCCAACGTCCACTTGTGCACGTTTTCGAGGTTGGCGTAACCGCCCTGGGCGAAGGCGCGCAGGAGGTTCATGGTCGCTGCCGACTGGCGGTAGGCCATGATCTGGCGTTCCGGGTCGGGCTCGCGGCCCGCCAGCGTTGCTTCCGGCGCGTTGATGATGTCGCCCCGATAGATCGGATATTCGACCCCATCGAGTGTTTCGGTGGGCGAGGAACGCGGCTTGGCGAACTGGCCAGCGATG
>CALMLK010000241.1 GCA_937868035.1 uncultured Alphaproteobacteria bacterium | reverse complement strand
AACCACGCGCTGGTGCTGCATGCCGCCGCCGTGGACCATGCACTGGGCCAGGCCGCCACCAGCGAGGAAGAGACAACACCAGGCGGATTGAAACGCATCGTCTTCGATGAAGGGCATCACCTGTTCGATGCGGCTGATTCCGCCTTCTCGGCGCATCTCACGGCGATGGAGACGGCGGAGTTGCGGCGCTGGTTGCGCGGGCCCGAAAACGACCGCCGCCGGGGACGCGGGCTTGCCGAGCGCGTGGGCGACCTGGTGTCTGGCGAAGACGGCGGCGAGGCCATTCTCGACGAGGTTCTGCGGGCCGCGCATGCGCTGCCGTCGTCCGGCTTCATGCGGCGCATTCAGGATGGGCGGGGCGATGGGCCTGCGGAGAAATTCTTTGCCCTGCTGCGCCAGCAGGTGCTGGCCCGCGACGGCGCGGAGACGGGGCATACGCTGGAGGCCGATTGCCTGCCGCTGATCGATGGCCTTGCGGAAGCGACGGGCGAACTCGCCGCCGCACTCATCGATCTCAAGCGCCCCATGGAGCGGTTGGCGAAACTGCTCGCCTCCAAGCTGGATGACGAGGCCGCCGAACTCAACTCCGCCGAACGGGGCCGCATCGAGGCGCTGTCGCGTTCACTGCGGCGGCGGGGGGAACTCATGGTGGGGGGATGGATCACCATGCTGCACCGCCTCATCGGCGAAAAGTCCGTCCACATGATCGAGTGGTTCGACGTGGAACAGGCCGGGAGCCGCGAGATGGACGTGGGCTTTCATTCGCACTGGATCGACCCCACGGAACCGCTGGCGCTGGCAGTGTTGCGCCCCGCCGATGGCATCATCGTCACATCCGCAACGCTGAAGGACCGCCCGCCGGACCTGCCCGATGACTGGCAGAATGCCGAGATGCGCACCGGTGCCGTCCATCTTCCCTATCCCGTGAGGCGCGAAAGTTTCATCTCGCCCTTCGACTACCCGAACATGGCGCGGCTCATCGTCGTCAACGACGTGAACCGCGAGAACATGGACCAGATCGCCGCGGCCTACCGCGAGCTTTTTCTTGCCACGCACGGCGGCGCGCTCGGCCTCTTCACGGCGATCTCGCGGTTGCGCGCGGTGCACCGGCGGATCATGCGGCCGCTGGCAGAAAAGGGCCTGCCGCTCTATGCGCAGCATGTGGATCCGATGGATACGGGCACGCTCGTCGACCTGTTCCGGGCCGAGCGCGATGCCTGCCTGCTGGGCACGGACGCCGTGCGGGACGGTGTGGACGTGCCGGGCGATTCGCTCCGTCTCATCGTCATGGACCGCGTGCCGTGGCCCACGCCCACCATTCTTGAGCGCGCCCGCAAGGAGGCCTTCGGATCGCAGGGTTACACCGACATGGTGGTGCGTCTGCGCCTGCGCCAGGCTTTCGGGCGGCTCATCCGCTCGGCGAAGGACCGGGGCTGCTTCGTGATGCTGGACGCCCGCATGGCCTCGCGCTTTGCCACCGCCTTCCCGCCCGGCGTCGCCATCGAGCGCATGGGACTTGTTGACGCCATTGAAGCGGCGAAGTCTTTCTGTAAAACCGCGCCCAGGTGAATCAGGAGTTTCCATGTCAGGTACCATTTCCACGGAACAGGCCCTCATCTACGTGATGGTGATGATGTCGGGCGTCGAGGGTGCGATCAAGCCGGAGGAACTGGCGGAGATCGAGCTTCTGGTGCGCACATTGCCCGTCTTCAAGGGTTTCGACCGCTCGCGCCTTGCCACCGTCGCGCAGGAATGCGGGGACATGCTGCAGGTGAAGGACGGCATGCAGACGGTGATCGCACTGGTCAGGGACCAGTTGCCGGTGCGCCTGCGCGAAACAGCCTATGCGCTGGCCGTGGAAGTGGCGGCGGTCGATCTCGCCGTGGGCAAGGAGGAGCTGCGCTTCCTCTCAATCCTTCGCGACGGCCTGAACATGGACAAACTCACGACGGCAGCGCTGGAACGCTCGGCCATTGCGCGGTTCCAGTCGCTCTAGCCAAACACTTTCTTCTCGATCGCGCCCAGCCGTCCGGCGAACGTGATGCCACGGGCGATGAAGAAGATGTTGAGTGCGGCCCAGAGGCCGTGGTTGCCCCAGGCCGGTTCCAGCACCCACCAGGCCGCCAGATAGACCGCGAGCGAGACGACCATCATGTTGCGCATGTCGCGGGTGGCCATGGCACCGGTGAAGATGCCATCCAGCTGGAAGCAGGCGGTGCCGAGCACCGTCGCCATCGCCGCCCACAGGAAATAGTGCGAAGCTGATTCGCGCACGGCTGGATCGACGGTCATCAGCGCGGACAACTGGTTGCCGAAGACGAGGATCACCGCGGCGCAGGCCAATCCCAGCACACCGGCCCACAGGGTCGTCAGCCCCACGGCGCGGCGGAAGCGCTCCCGCACCTTCGCGCCGATCGACTGCCCCACCAGTGCCTCGGCGGCATAGGCGAAGCCATCGATCATGTAGGCTGACACTTCGAAGAGATTGAGAACCACGGCGTTGGTGGCGACGATCAGATCGCCCTGCCGGGCGCCCCGCGCGACGAACCATCCGAAGGCGAAGACGAGGCAGACGGTGCGGATCATGATGTCGCTGTTGGCGCTGACGAGCTTGAGGAATTGCTCGCGCTGCAAGATGACCGGCCAGTCCGGGCGGAGCCTGAGCATCGCAAGCCGGCGTGCGGCCAGTGCGAGGCCAAGCGCCATCGCGGCATATTCGGCGGAGACGACGGCGAGGCCTACGCCCGCAGTGGCATAGCCCGCTTCCAGCACGAGGACGGCACTCAACGCCATGTTGGTGACATTGAGGAAGAGTTGCACCACGAAAGCCGTGCTGGCGCGGCCCTGGCCGATGAACCAGCCCATGATGGCAAAGTTGGTGAGGGCCGCCGGTGCCGCCCAGATTCGATAACTGAAATAGGTCTGCGCTTCCGCCATGACCTTTTCGCTGCCGCCCACGAGCCCTACGGCCAGTGGCCCGAGCCACGGCCCCGCGGCAACGAGACAGAGGCCAATTCCTCCCGCGAGGATCAGGCTGCGGAACAGCAGCGTCACCAGGGCGGGATGGTCGCCTGCGCCGGTGGCTTGGGCCGAAAGACCACCTGTGGAGAGCCGCAAAAAGCCAAAGCCCCAGAAGAGGAAGGCGAAGATCAGCGCTCCCACGGCAACGCCGCCGATATAGTGCGGACCGGGCAGGCGGCCCATGACGGCCGTGTTGACCACGCCGATCAGCGGTTCCGACATGTTCGAGAGCACGATCGGAATGGCGATACGGAGAACCGATCGGTGGGTGATGGGGAGACCGGGAGC
Source organism: uncultured Alphaproteobacteria bacterium (assembly GCA_937868035.1). Lineage (GTDB taxonomy): Bacteria > Pseudomonadota > Alphaproteobacteria > Rhizobiales > Aestuariivirgaceae > Aestuariivirga. The sequence goes on along the minus strand of CALMLK010000241.1, from coordinate 12,998 downwards.
AAGTGCCATGATGGTGCCGGGTTGCGTGAGACGGGCGGCTCCGTCAAGCTCCGGGCTGTTATGCCTGCATTGCATCACAAGATCGCGGACTGGTTCCAGTCGCGGGGATGGACGCCCCGCCCGCACCAATTGGCCATGTTGCAGCAAGGCCTCGCCGGGCAATCCGCGTTGCTCATTTCTCCGACAGGCGGCGGCAAGACGTTGGCCGGCTTCCTGCCGACGCTGCATGAACTGGCCGAACCGCACAGCCACGAGGGCATCCACACGCTCTACATCTCGCCGCTCAAGGCGCTGGCGGTTGATATTGCCCGCAACCTGGAGGCGCCGGTGCGGGAGATGAATCTCCCCATCACCATCGAGACGCGGACCGGCGATACGCCGCAATCGCGCCGCGCCCGCATCCGGACGCATCCGCCCGACATCCTGATCACCACGCCGGAGCAACTGTCCTTGCTGGTGGCTGACGCGGCGGCGGCGCATCTCCTGCGCAATCTTCGCAGCGTCATCATCGACGAGCTTCACGCCGTGGTCACGTCGAAGCGGGGCGTGCTGCTCTCGCTCGCCCTCACGCGCGTGCGCGCCCATGCGCCGGCAACGCGCTTCTTCGGCCTGTCCGCCACCGTCGCAGACCCCGATGCGGTGCGGGCCTGGCTTGCGCCTGCGGGCACGCCGCCCGTGGCGCTGGTGACGGGTGCGGCCGGTGCTGCGCCTGATCTCCACATCCTGGAATCAGAGGAGCGGGTGCCGTGGTCCGGACATTCCTCGCGCTATGCGGTGCCGGACATCTATGCCGCCATCAAGCGCCACGGCATGAGCCTTATCTTCGTCAACACCCGCTCGCAAGCCGAGTTGCTGTTCAAGGAACTGTGGGACGTGAACGAGGACACGCTGCCCATCGCCCTCCATCACGGGTCGCTCGATGTGGCGCAGCGGCGCAAGGTGGAAGCGGCCATGGCGGCGAACAGCCTCAAGGCCGTTGTCGCCACCTCCACTCTCGATCTCGGCATCGACTGGGGCGACGTGGATCTCGTGATCCAGGTGGGTGCTCCCAAGGGATCGAGCCGCCTGCTGCAGCGGATCGGCCGCGCCAACCACAGGCTCGACGATCCGAGCAAGGCGCTGCTGGTGCCGTCCAACCGCTTCGAGGTGCTGGAATGCGAAGCGGCCGTGGAAGCCGTGGCTGACAATGCGCAGGACACCGAATACCCGATGGTGATGAAGCTCGACGTGCTGGCCCAGCACATATTGGGGCGCGCCGTGGCAGGGCCCTTCTCCGGCGATGACCTGTTCCGCGAGGTCACATCGGCCTTCACCTTCCGCAACCTGGCGCGCGATCTGTTCGACCAGACGCTCGATTACGTGGCGACCGGCGGCTACGCGCTCAAGTCCTACGAGCGCTATGCCAAGCTCCGCCAGCAACCCGACGGTTTGTGGCGGCTGTCGCATCCGCGGCTGGGCCAGCAGTACCGTCTCAACATCGGTACCATTGTCGAAGACGAGATGATCAAGGTGCGCATCGCCCGAATCCGCACCGTGCTGGGCAAGCGGGTGGCGACAGGCGGGTTTGTGCTCGGCGAACTGGAAGAGTCATTCATCGCGCAACTGGCCTATGGCGACACCTATCTGTTTGCAGGTCAGGTGCTGCGCCATGAAGGCTTGGACGAGTACGGCGCGCTGGCGACGCGCGCGCCCGGCCGCGACCCGCGCATCCCCTCCTATCAGGGCGGCAAGTTTCCCTTGTCCACCTATCTGGCGCAGCGGGTGCGGCGCATCCTCGCCGACCCCTCGCGCTGGGGGCACCTGCCGCCGCAGGTGCGCGACTGGCTGTCGACGCAGCGCTGGGCCAGCGTCCTGCCCGACGAGAACCAGATGCTGGTGGAGACCTTCCCGCGCGCCGACAAATTCTACATGGTCTGCTACCCGTTCGAGGGTCGGCTGGCGCAACAGACACTGGGCATGCTGCTCACCCGGCGCCTGGAGCGCCTGGGGGCGCGGCCACTCGGCTTCACCGCGTCCGAATATGCGCTGGTTGTCTGGGGGCTGCGTGACATGGGCGCGATGATCGCCGAGGGACGCCTTTCCTTGGCGCGGCTCTTCGATGAGGACATGCTGGGTGACGACCTTGAGGCGTGGCTCGCCGAGTCCAACCTGATGAAGCGAACCTTCCGCAATGTCGCCATCATCGCAGGGCTGATAGAGCGGCGCATTCCCGGCAAGGAGAAGACCACGCGTCAGGTGACGGTCAACACCGACCTCATCTACGATGCGCTGCGCTCGCACCAGCCGGACCATGTGCTGTTGCGTGCGGCCTGGGATGACGCCGCGGAGGGATTGATCGACGTGCACCGGCTTGGCGGATTGTTGAAGCGCATCAAGAACCAGATCCTGCACCGCGACCGGGAGCGGGTGTCCCCCCTTGCCGTTCCGGTGCTGCTTGAGATCGGGCGCGAATCGATTCAAGGCAGTGGCGATGATGCCCTTCTCGCCGAAGCCGCCGAGCAACTCATGGATGAGGCCGTCCGGCTTGTCTAAGGTCCATGACATCTCGCTTGCCGGGGTGAGCTTCCGGCCGGACCTCTCGGGAGCCCTGTTTGCGCCCGCGTTCGGTGCGCTGCTGGTTGCTGACCTGCATCTGGAACAGGGTGCGGCCCTGGCGCGGCGCGGCATCAGTGTGCCGCCCTATGATACGAGCCTCACGCTCTCCGCACTGGAGGCGGTGATTGCCGATACGGGGGCCAGGACCCTCTATCTTCTCGGCGACAGTTTTCACGACGCCAAAGGCCATGCGCTGCTGGGCGATGAAGCGTCGGCCCGGCTGACGGCGCTGACGGGGCGGATCGAGACGGTGTGGATCAGCGGCAATCATGATCCGGGGCCGAAGACGGGTTTGGGCGGCCGGCATGTGGACAGCGTGCAACTGGGGCCCGTCACCTTGCGGCACGCCCCCTCGGGCAAGCTCGCCGCACCGGAAATCGCCGGCCACCTGCACCCCGGTGCCGGCGTGGTTCAGCGCGGCCACATGGTGCGGGGAAAATGTTTCGTGGCGGATACGCGCCGCATCATCCTTCCGGCCTTCGGGGCCTATACGGGGGGCCTCAGCGTCCGCACCGCCGCATTCGATGGCCTTCTGGAAACGGAGCGGGCCAGCGTGTTCCTGCTGGCCCGGCAAAAGATGTACCGTTTTCCGTACCTGCGCGTGAGCTAGCCGCCCACGCTCATCTGCACGTTCCAGTCCGGATTGTTGATGGCGATCACGTTGGCGCCATCGGGGGCCTTCTCGGGCGACCAGGCGGCGAGGCGTGTCTTGGCACCAAGGAGTTCGCTGGGCGACATGGCCTTGGCGAGCGTTGCGGCGCGCTTCTTGGCATCGTCGTCCTTCTGCTGGGCCGCAACGGAATACCAGAACCAGGCATCCGCCGGATTGGCTTCGGTTCCGAGGCCGCGTTCCAGCAGGACAGCGAGATTGAACTGGCTGTCCTTGAGGCCGTGGGCGGCACCGAGCGAGAACCACTTGTAGGCGCGCTTGTAGTCGGGCGAGGCCAACTCGCTGCCGGAGGCGAGCACGGCGGCGTTGTGCATGGACTTGACGTTGCCGAGGCTGGCAGCGCGTTCATACCAGCCGAGTGCCGCCTTCAGGTCCTTGGCGACGCCGCGGCCGCGCTCATACATGGTGGCGAGGCGGTATTGCGCCGGGGCGGAACCTTGGGCTGCGGCCTTGCCGTACCAGAAGGCGGCCTTCTCGAAGTTCTGCTCCACCTTTTCGCCATTGAGATAGCGGGTGGCGATCACGAACTGCGCCGTGGCATCGCCAAGGGCCGCCGCTTCGCGGAGCGCCATGGAACCCACTTCCGAGGGCGGCAGGTTTTCGGGTGCGGCCGTATCGCCAGCGACGAGGGCTGCGATCGGTTTGCTGCCCAACGTGGAGGGCAATGAACCTGTCAGAATGGGATCGCTGTCGCCTGATTCCAGTGCGCCGCTTTCCAGCGGTGCAGGCACGGCAGCCGGGGCTGCCGGTGCTGCGCCATTGTCCGACGGCACGGGCGAAACCGCGGTGGGCGGCGTGGTCTGGCCCTGTTCGATCGACTGTTCCACGGCGGTGGGTGTCACCGGCGCCTTCACCTTGTGACCACGGCCCACCATGTTGAAGGTGAAGGCAGAGACGGCGGCGAGCAGCACAAGACCCATGAGCAGGAGCTTGCGGCGCTTGTTCTCGGTGTTGCTGTTGGCAGGCTTGAAGCCGGGCGGCGGCTTGATCTCGCCCGTCAGTCCGACCGGGCCTTGCGCCTGTGCTGCGGCCTGGGCCTTCTGCTTCGACTTGAAGATCGACAGCTTGAGCAGCCTCTTGGAGCTTTCTTCGCTCATCTTGGCTGCACCCGGTGCGATGCCGCTGAGCAGCGACTTCTGCTGGGATGCGGCCTGGGCGGCCCGGCGGGCTGCGGCAATGAAATCGTCGCCGCTGGCAAAGGCCGCGGGATCGACGGCAGCGCCCATGGGGGCGAAGGGGTTGGCCGCAGGTTGCGGCGGCGCTTCAAAGGGATTGAGGCTGGGAGCCGCGGCAAATCCTTCCGGTGCCGCCTGGATTTCCGCCATGGGCTGCACGTCATCGATCGCGGCCTGATGGGCGAAGGGATTGTTATCCGGATCGGGCGGCAGCGGCGGGAAGGCTTCCATGGCCTCTACCGGCTGCTCCTGCGGTGCTGCGGCAACTGGTGCTGCAGCGGCGGCAACGCGCTGGCCGATCGTTGCCGTTTCCAGCTCCGCGAGCTTGGTGACGATTTGCTCCAGCGTATCGTGGACGGCTTCCAGCGTTTCCTGGTTGCGCTGGTCGGCAGTTTCGGCGGCGGTGCGAACGGCGGTGAGGCCGCTTTCCAGGGCCTGGATTTCCGGCGAACCGGCAAGCGACACCTGCTGGGGCCCGGCGGCCATGATCTGCTGCGCCACGCGGTTGGCGGCACCCTCGGCCACCTCTTCCGTCCACTTGCGCTGCTGCTCCATCGTATCGAAGAGCTGGTTCACGGCGCGCTCGATCGTTTCGAGCGACGAGAGCTGCTGTTCCGTGCGGCTCAGGCGTTCGGAGACTTCGGCAATGCGTTCCTCGATCTCGGCGGCGTGCGACGAGCCGCGGCCGGCCATGGCTTCGCTGAACTTGTAGTCCAGCTCGGCGATGCGGTTTTCCAGTTCGGCGAACTGCGGCATGGCGCGCGTCGCGGCCTGCGTCTGTTCGAGGCGCTGGGTGATGTCGAGGATGCGGCGATCCATGTCGGCGAGCGGCCGCATGTCGGGTCCCTGCGCCACGCGGGTGGAGAGTTGCTCCACGGCGGCGCGCAGTTCCAGGACGTCGGGGCCTGCGCCCGCTGTCTGTGCCTGCGTTTCGTCGATGCGGCGGTTGAGGCGTTCGATCTCGCCGCGCAGGCGCTGGATTTCGGCAGGGCCCGCAGAGGCGCTGGAGAGCGACGACTGGGCTTCCTTCAGGAGGCCGAGAATGCGGCTTTCAATGGCGCGCAATTCGTGCTGGCTCGCCTGCACGGCCTGCGTCTGGGCCTTGTTGGCAAGGGTCTCGGAATTCTCGCGCACCTGGTCGATGCGCTTGGCGAGATCGGTGATTTCGCGGCGCAGGAGATCGGACAAGGTCTGGTGTTGCGGCGAGGTTTCGGTGCGCTCCACGCGCTTGGCGAGATCGGCAAGGCGCGATTCCAGCGCCGAGAAGGCCGGTGCCTGGCGGACGATCTGGTCGTTGTCGGAGGTCTGCGCCTTGCTGTTCAGCGAGGAGAGGCGGTCCTGCAGCGACTTGAAGGTTTCCTTGTTGCGCTTCTCACTCGTCTCCATGTGCTCGACGATGCTGCGCACCGCCTTTTCCAGCGCCTGGAAGCCCTGAGAATCCTCGACGCGCGAGGCTTGCGGGCGGGGCGTGCTGGTGAGCTGGCGGCTGAGGCCGGCGATGCGCTCGTTGAGGCCGGTGATTGCCTCGACGGTCTGGCGTTCGTTGTTCTCGACGCGGCTCAGCACGCGCTGCATCGCTTCGGTGTCGTGGCGGTCTTCGGCTGGGTGGATGCCGATCCGCGAGGCGGTGGCCGATTCGCCAATGGACAGGCGGGCGAGTTTCTCCGCGATGTCTTCGAGGCGGCTGGCGGCACGTTCAATGGCGGGCATGCCGGCTGCCGGTGCACGGGACCTCGCCCGCGCCGCGGCTGGCGGCGGCACTTCGGCCGGGCCATCGGCCTGATCCATGATGGTGCTGTTCAGCCATTCGCCCAGGGTCATCCCCGACCGGCGGGCGGCAAGCTTCGCAGCTTCGCGCACATCCGGCTCGATTCCCTTCACACTCCACGGCAATCCTGGCTTCATCGCCACTCACTCCAACGGCTGCAACGCGGTGCAAAGAATCAGTCCGACCGGACAGCAGCCCCAATAATCCCGGAGCCGAAAGTTAACTTTCTTGGTAAATATTACGTTAAGCGTTTGATCTTTTATGCGGATTGGGCGACGAGAGCCCCATTCCACGAGGGAAAAAATCTATGTCACTGGCCTATGTCACGTCGCCTCTCGACCGGGCGCATCTCCTCCGTCTGAAGCCCGAGGAGCTGCTTCGCCTGCGCCAGCGGCGTGATTGCCGGGTGTTGCGGGTGCGCGGCGACCTTGTGGAAACGCAAGGCGCAGGTGACGCCAGCACGCCCCTGCACCATGCAGGTCCCGCCAGCGATGGCGAGATCTTCCTCGGGCTCGATGACGGGGGCATTCCATGGTTTGTGGCGTCCGCGCCGGAGACTGCGGTCGTGACGCCCTTGCGGGCGCTGATGCTGTCGGGGGCCACCGATGCGGCGGAGTTGTCGATCCTCGCTCAGGCGCGAAGCGTGCTGCACTGGCATGAGCGCCACGGCTTCTGCGCCAATTGCGGGGCGAAGACCGAGATGCAGGACGCCGGATACCGCCGCCATTGCACGGCTTGTGCCGCCGACCACTTTCCGCGCACGGACCCCGTCGTCATCATGGCGGTGACGGATGGCGACAAGGTGCTGCTGGGGCGGCAGTCCTCCTGGGCAGCGGGCATGTTTTCAGCACTGGCGGGATTTGTGGAGCCGGGCGAGACCATCGAACAGGCGGTGCGGCGCGAGGTGTTCGAGGAAGCCGGCATCCGCGTGGGCGAAATCACCTATGTGGCCAGCCAGCCCTGGCCGTTCCCCTCGTCGCTGATGATCGGATTGATCGGCCGGGCGGAGACGCGCGACATCACCATCGACACGAGTGAAATCGAGGATGTGCGCTGGTTTTCGCGGCAGGACGTGCTGCAGATGCTTGACCGCAGCCACGCCGGGGGACTTCACGCCTCGCACCCCTATGCCATTGCGCACCTGCTGCTGAAGACAGCGGTGGCCTGAGATCAGGCCGACTGTTCCGCCAGTTTCTTCGCGATTTCGGCGCGGTAGGGACTTGCGGGATAGACACCCAGGATGCGCATGTAGGAGGAGAAGAATGCCAGCTCCTCCATGGCAAGGCGGACGTTGCGGTCCTGCGGGTGGCCTTCCACTTCGGCATAGAACTGGGTCGCGGCGAAGCGTCCTTCGAGCTGGTAGGACTCCAGCTTCGTCATGTTGACGCCGTTGGTGGCAAAGCCGCCCATGGCCTTGTAGAGGGCGGCGGGAACGTTCCGTACACGGAAGACAAAGCTGGTCATCACCATGCCTGAACCCGGTTCGGCATCGGCGCGCTGGGGCGCGAGGATCACGAATCGCGTGGTGTTGTGGGCCTCGTCCTCGATGTCGGCGCGCAGCACGTCGAGGCCGTAGATGTCGCCCGCGAGGCGCGTCGCAATGGCCGCCCTGGTCTTGTCCTTGATCTCCGAGAGTTCGCGCGCGGCACCTGCCGTATCGACCGCCACCACGGCCTGCAGGCCCATCTCGCGGATCACCTTGCGGCATTGGCCCAGCGCATGGACATGGCTGTGCACAGTCTTGAGGCTCGCCGCGTCCGTTCCCTTCACCACCAGCAACTGGTGATGCACGGGCAGAAAATGTTCACCGACAATCGCCAGCGAAGATTGCGGCAGCAGGTGATGGATGTCGGCGACACGGCCCGCCACCGAATTGTCGGTGGGGATCATGGCGCAGGCGGCGGTGCCGTCTTCAACAGCCTGGAAGGCATCCTCGAAGGTGCGGCAGGGCAGCGGCTCAAGGGTGGGGCAGGCTTCCGCGCAGGCGATGTGCGAGTTGGCGCCGGGCTCTCCCTGGTAAGCGATCTTTCCGGTCATTTCTTCTCCTTGAGGGCGAGGCGTGCGGCATCGAGGTCGGCGGGCGAATCGACGCCCAGCGGCACCGTGTCGACGCGGACGACCGCGATCTTCATGCCGTTGTCGAGGGCGCGCATCTGTTCCAGCGAACGCTCCTTTTCGCGGGGCGATTGCGGCAGGGTGACGAAGGTTTCGAGTGCTGCGCGCCGGTAAGCGTAGATGCCGATGTGATGCCAGAAAGGCGGCGTGTGTGCGGGCGAGACGGCGCGGACAAAATCGCGGGCAAAAGCCACCTCGCGGTCAGGGCCCAATGGCGCGATCGCCTTCACGATGTTGGGATTGGCGACATCGGCGTCATCTGTGATGAGCGACGCCACCGTTGAAATGTCCACGCTCTCGTTGGTGAGGCCTGCGAGACAGCGCTGGACCGACAACGGATCGATTGTCGGAAGGTCGCCTTGCAGATTGACGACATGGGTGTAGCGCCCCTGCGGATCGCGAAGCGCGAGGGCCGCCGCCACGCGGTCGGAGCCGGACGGGAGGTTCGCTTCCGTCGTGATGGCATCACCGCCGGCAGCGCGCACGGCTTCGGCGATGGGCAGGTCTCCGGCGGCGACAAGCACGTGACCGATCTTGGCTTCCATGGCCCGGCGCCAGACATGGACGATCATGGGTTCGCCCCAGATATCGGCGAGCGGCTTGCCCGGCAGGCGCCGCGCAGACAGCCGCGCCGGGATTACTACAATGGTATTCTGCTGTTCAATCATGAGGTTACGTCAAGGCGCGGCAAAATGAGGCGAGTTGACTTATAGATATTGCGGCGACAGGGGCAAAGCATTAGTTAGTCGCGGCTGAACCAAGTGGGACCTCTGAATCGCATGAACAGCTGGACATTCAACAAGATCGCAGGCGCAGTCCTCGGCACGGCGCTGCTCGTTTTTGGCCTGAAGGGTGTGACGGGTCTCGTCTATCACCCGCTTGCCGCAAGCACTGAAAACCCGGGCTACCGGATTGAAGTCGCGGAGTCGGCCCCGGCCGGCGGTGAAGCGGCTCCCGCAGCCGAAGTGAAATCCATCGGCACGCTGCTGGCCGCTGCCGACGCCACCAAGGGCGCTGCCGAAGCCAAGGCCTGCGCGGCCTGCCATGACCTCAGCAAGGGCGGACCCAACAAGACCGGCCCCAACCTGTGGGACGTGGTGGAGCGCCCGATCGGCAAGCATGAGGGCTACACCTATACGGCCGGCTTTGCCGAGAAGAGCAGCGAAACCTGGACCTACGAGCATCTCAACACCTTCCTCACCAATCCGAAGGGTTTCATTCCCGGCACCAAGATGGCCTTCGGCGGCCTGAAGAACGACGCCAAGCGCGCCAACCTGATCGCCTACCTGGCGAGCCTGTCGGATGCGCCGAAGCCCTTCCCGGCTCCTTGAGAAAGCCAGAATCCACTTCCTTCAATGACACCGGCAGGGCTCTCCTGCCGGTGTTTTCTTTTGGGGCGGATGCCGCGTAAAACAGGAACCGAATCAATGAGGCGAGGACGGTCCGGCATGATGCTGACGCGCAGGGTGATGTTGCAGCTTTCGGCAGCGGCTCCCTTTGCCTCCCTTTCCGGCCTTTCCGCGCAAGCGGAGGATCGCGCCTTCCGGCACGGCACGACGCTGTTCGAGAGTCTCAAGTACCCGCCCGATTTCTCCCGCTTCGCCTATGTGAATGCGGACGCGCCGAAAGGCGGCAAGGTGCGTCTTGCAGCGCTGGGCTCGTTCGACAGCATCAACCCTTTCACCATCAAGGGCGACGCCGCCAATCCCGGCGTCAACGAAACGCTGATGAAGCCGTCGCTGGATGAACCTTCCAGCGAATACGGCCTGCTGGCCGAGAGTGTCTGGTATCCCGACGATTATTCCACCGTCGTCTACAAACTTCGGCCCGAGGCGCGTTTTCATGACGGCGAGCGGGTGAAGCCCGAGGACGTGATCTTCTCCTTCCAGTCCCTCAAGAAGAACCAGACGCAATCTGCCGCCTATTACAAGGACATCGTGAAGGCCGAGAAGACGGGCGACGGTGAAGTAACGTTTACTTTCTCCATGAAGGGCAACCGCGAACTGCCGCATATCACCGGGCAGATCGTCGTCTTTCCGAAGCACTGGTGGACGGGCAATGACGCCAGCGGCAAGCCGCGCGATGTGGCCAGCAATACACTCGAACCTATCCTCGGCTCGGGCCCCTATGCCATTTCCGCCGTTCGCCCCGGCCTCTCCCTCACGGTGAAGCGGGTGGCGGATTACTGGGGCAAGGATCTGCCGGTGAACGTGGGTCAGAACAATTTCGATGAAATCGAAATCCAGTTCTACCAGGACCGCAACATCCTGCTGGAGGCCTTCAAGGGCAACCAGTTCGACATCCAGTTCGAATCGTCCTCGAAGCAGTGGGCCACGGGCTATGACTTTCCCGCCGCACGCGACGGCCGCGTCATACGCGAGGAGATGCCGCGCCTCGGGGTGTCCGGCATGCAGAGCTGGGCGGTGAACACGCGGCGGCCGCTGTTTGCCGACGTGCGCGTGCGCAAGGCACTCGACCTCGCCTTTGATTTCGAATGGTCGAACACCAATCTTTTCTACGGGCTCTATACGCGCAGCCGCAGTTACTTCAACAATTCCGAACTGGAAGCAAAGGGCTTGCCTTCGGCGGAGGAACTGGCGCTGCTGGAACCCTTGCGCGCGCAAGTGCCGCCCGAGGTTTTCACCAGTGAATACGTGAGTCCGACGAACAGCACGCCACAGGAGCGGCGCAAGAACCTGCGCGCCGCACAGGCATTGCTGGCCGAGGCGGGCTGGGCACCGGTGCAGCAGGGCGGCAGGCAGGTGTTGAAGAACGCCAAGGGCGAACGCTTCAGCTTCACCATCCTGCTGGACAGCGAAGCCTTCCAGCGCGTGGCGCTGCCCTACGCAGAACAACTGGCGCTTCTCGGCATCGAGGCCAAGGTGCAATTGGCCGATGCGGCGCAGTATGAGCGGAGCCAAGGCGATTTCAATTTCGACATGATCGTGGGCTCCTGGGGACAATCGCTGTCACCCGGCAATGAGCAGCGCGAATTCTTCGGTTCCGAATTTGCCGGCAAGAAGGAAAGCCGCAACTACGTCGGCATCAAAAACCCGGCTGTCGACGTGCTGGTGGACAAGATCATTGCCGCGCCCGATCGCGCCAGTCTCGTCACGGCCTGCAAGGCACTGGACCGCGTGCTGATGGCGAACCACTATGTGATCCCCATGTGGTACAAGGCGGCGGACTGGATCGCCTACTGGAAGCGCGTGAAACATCCCGGGACGATGCCCGGCTATTCGCCCGGCTATCCCACGATCTGGTGGTTCGATGCGGAGGCGGATGCGGCCTTGAAGAAGTCATGACACGCTGATGGGTGCCTATATCCTCAAACGCCTGTTGCTGATGATCCCGACGCTGGTGGGGGTGATGCTGCTCACTTTCGTGGTGGTGCAATTCGTGCCCGGTGGCCCCATCGAGCAGATCATCTCGCAACTCGACAATGGCGGGGACGCCAATTCCCGCATCAATGGCGGCGGCTCGGAAGTGCAGGGCGAGGACGCAGGCGGCGGTGGCGGATCCAAGTATCGTGGCGCCCAGGGGCTGGACCCGGAATTCATCAAGCAGCTGGAAGTGCAGTTCGGCTTCGACAAGCCCGCGCCAGAACGCTTCCTCAAGATGCTGACGGATTATTTCACCTTCAACTTCGGCAAAAGCTATTTCACCGACAAGACGGTGATCTCGCTGATCAAGGAGAAGATGCCCGTCTCGATCTCGCTCGGCCTGTGGCTGACGCTGATCACCTATCTCGTCTCCATTCCGCTCGGCATCAAGAAGGCGGTACGGGACGGTTCGACCTTCGACATCTGGACATCCGCCGTGATCATCGTGGGCTATGCCATCCCGAGCTTCATCTTCGCCATCATCCTGATCGTGCTCTTCGCCGGCGGAAGCTACTGGGACCTGTTTCCCCTGCGCGGCCTCACCTCGGACAATTTCGAACAGCTCTCATGGTGGGGCAAGCTCAAGGATTATGCCTGGCATCTGGTGCTGCCGCTCACGGCGCTGGGCATCAGCGGCTTTGCCACCATGACCTTGCTGACGAAGAATTCCTTCCTCGACGAAATCAAGAAGCAATACGTGGTGACGGCCCGCGCCAAGGGACTGAACGAGCGGCAGGTGCTGTACGGCCATGTGTTCCGCAATGCCATGCTGCTGGTGATCTCGGGTTTTCCAGGCGCCTTCCTCGCTGCCTTCTTCTCGGGATCGCTGCTCATCGAATTCGTCTTCTCGCTGGATGGTCTCGGCTACCTCACCTGGAAATCAGCGGTGAACCGCGACTATCCCGTGGTCTTCGCCAACCTCTACATCTTCACGCTGCTGGGACTCGTGGTGGCGCTGATCAGCGACCTCACCTACACGTGGATCGATCCACGCATTGATTTCGAATCGCGGGAAACCTGATGGCCCTCCTCTCGCTTTCGCGGTTGAACCAGAGGCGCTGGGAGCTGTTCCGGCGCAACAAGCGCGGCTTCTGGTCCTTCGTGATCTTCAGCATCCTTTTCGTGCTCTCTGTCTTTGCCCCCCTCATTGCCAACGACCGTCCCATCATCGCCTCCTACAAGGGCGAGCTGCTGTTTCCGCTGCTGGTGGATTACCCGGAGAGCAAATTCGGCGGCTGCCTCGCCGTCACGGATTTCCGCGATCCCGTCAACGCCGATGAGATCAGCGCCAA
>CALMLK010000240.1 GCA_937868035.1 uncultured Alphaproteobacteria bacterium | reverse complement strand
CGTGGCCGCTGCCGCGCTCCTCCTGCTGGCGACCTTGTGGCGCCGGATGATCGCGATCTCCGTGCACGAAGACCTCGCCCGCGCGGAAGGCATCAATGTGCAACTGGTGGAACTGCTGTTCACGCTGCTCATCGCCTTCGTCGTCGCCATCTCCATGAAGATCGTGGGACTGTTGTTGATCACCGCGCTCACCGTCATTCCGGCAGCGGCAGCGCGGCGCCTGTCGGCCACGCCAGAGGGCATGGCGGTGTTGAGCGTCGTCCTCGCCGCAGCCGCCGTACTGGCGGGGCTGTTCATGTCCGCCGCCTGGGGCACTGTCGCAGGTCCGTCGATTGTCCTGTCCGCCGGACTTCTCTTTGTCTTGACCTTGCCGCTCGGACAACGCAGTTAGCGGCGGAAAAGGGAGCGCAATGAACTTCTCAGCAACGCATCCGCGCCGGGCCTCGGTGGGCGTCATGGTTGGAAATGTCATGGTGGGCGGCGGCCATCCCGTCGTCGTGCAATCCATGACCAACACGGACACCGCCGATGCCGAAGGCACGGCCCGGCAGGTGGCGGAACTTGCCCGCGCAGGGTCCGAACTCGTACGCATCACCGTGGACCGTGAAGAGTCCGCCGCAGCCGTGCCACGCATCCGCGACCGCCTTGCGCAGATGGGCATGAGCGTGCCGCTGGTCGGCGACTTCCACTACAACGGCCACCTCCTGTTGTCGCAGTTCCCCGCCTGCGCGGAAGCCCTCGACAAGTACCGGATCAATCCCGGCAACGTCGGCTTCAAGGAGAAGCAGGACCGCAACTTCGCGCAGATGATCGAGATCGCCATCCGCCACGGCAAGCCGGTGCGGATCGGCGTCAATTGGGGTTCGCTCGACCAGTCGCTGCTGACGAAACTGATGGACGAGAACCACGCCTCGCCGCAGCCGGTGGAAGCGCGCAGCGTGATGCACGAGGCTGTGGTGCAATCTGGTCTTCTCTCCGCCGCCCGCGCCGAGGAACTGGGCCTCGCCCGCAACAAGATCATCATTTCCGCCAAGTGTTCGGAAGTTCAGGACTTGATCGCCGTCTATCGCCTGCTGGCCACGCGCAGCGACCACGCCCTCCATCTCGGACTGACCGAGGCGGGCATGGGGTCCAAGGGCATCGTCGCATCGACGGCGGCCCTCGCGGTGCTGTTGCAGGAGGGGATCGGCGATACGATCCGCATTTCCCTCACACCCGAACCGGGCGGCGACCGCACACGCGAGGTGATCGTGGCGCAGGAAATCCTGCAGACCATGGGCCTGCGCGCCTTCGCACCCATGGTGATCGCCTGTCCGGGATGTGGCCGCACCACATCCACCGTGTTCCAGGAACTGGCGCAGGACATTCAGAATCATGTGCGCAGCCGCATGCCGGAGTGGCGGGCGCAATATCCGGGCTTTGAAACGCTTCAACTTGCCGTGATGGGCTGCATCGTCAACGGCCCCGGTGAATCGAAACACGCCGACATCGGCATCTCGCTTCCCGGCACCGGTGAATTGCCGGCGGCACCCGTTTACGTCGACGGTCAGAAGGTGAAGACGCTGCGCGGTGAAAACATCGCGGCGCAGTTCAAGGACATCGTCGAGACCTATGTGCGCGAGCGCTGGGGCAGGGGCGGGCGTTCGGCGCACCATGGCTGAAGCCGTCAGCGTCAAGAAGTTCCTCGCCGAGTCCGGTCAGAACCTGCGCATCGGCGACATCATCCTCTCGCGCAGTCCGACGTTTCTGAGTTGGGCCATTCGCTGGGCCAGGGGCAGCGCCTTCAGCCACGCCGCGCTGGTCTTCCTCGTGGCGCATCCCGATGAAGGTTTCTCCAGCAGCTTCCTGGTGGAGAGCGTGCGCGAAGGCGTAGGCCTCGCCAACATCCGCGACTACATCGCAGGCCGCCATCCACACGCCGAAATCGTCGTGCTGCGGCTGGAGGGTGAGCAGTTTACCGAGAGCTATTTCAAGAAAGTGCGTGGCCTGATGCTGGACCACGTGAAGTCGGGCTATGACTTCGGCCGTGTGATGCGCATGGGCCTGTCCGCGCTCTTCAGCCTGCGGCTCGGCTGGTTCACCATCAGCAAGGGCCAGAAGAAATCCATGGAACATGCGGTGACGATGACGCGCCGCCGCCTGCACAAATGGGTCCCGCCCCAGTTCATCTGTTCGGGCTTCATCCAATACGGCCTCGCCAAGGCAGCCGAAATGCAGGGCATCACCGCGAACGTGATGCTGAAGGAGGGACTGTCACCGGATGACCGCGATGGCATCCTGGCCGTGACGCCGGAAGACGTGGCGCGCTCACCCCGCCTCACATGGCGATTCGCCATTCGCCGGGGCTATGTCTATCCCGTGAAGAGTTATGACGAAGCGCTGAAGCGAATTTCACAATAGGCAAGAACAGCCCGGGGTTCGTGGCCTTCGCGAACCCCGGTGCAGGCGTCAGGCGGCAGCCATCATCGGGTCGGCGCGCACGATGACCGTGGTGGCGACCGGATAGAATTCCTCGCCCGGCATGCCGACGCGGCGCGCATGATCGCGAATCGCTTCGCCATCGACGGCTTCGTAAATGCAGAACGTGCCGATGCGGCCATCGGGTTCCTGGACAACGTAGCTGCGAATCCAGCGGACCTTGTCCGGCATGTCTTCGTTGCCGATGCGGGCGGATTTTGCGCCGGCGATTTCCAGTTCGGGAATGTTCTTCCAGGCGCTGGGCCGGCGAATGACGTAGAGCTGCATGATGTAAAACCTTTGATTGCGGCGTGATTTCCGTGATCATCACCTAGGTTTTCACCTCATCAAAGTCCTTACCGCCGACTTATCTTTTCCCTATATTCCCGGCGGGGCGCACTTCCGGAGACCAACGATGCTGCATCGTTTCGGCGACTTTACGGTGGACGAGGACCGCCGCGAATTGCGTTTGGGCAATGAGGCCCTTGCAGTTCAGCCGAAGATCTTTGATTTGCTGGTGATGCTGTTGGAGAACGCGGGCCGCGTCATTCCAAAGGCTGAACTGCTGGAGAAAGTGTGGCCCGGCGTCTTTGTGTCGGAAGCCTCGCTGCAACGCGCTGTCAGCCTGTTGCGGACAGAATTGAAAAAGGGTGGGCTCGACCGCGCTCTCAAGAATTACTCGGGACGGGGCTACCGCCTCGCCATCGATCAGCCGGAGCTGGATGAGTTCTGGCCCAAGCCTGTGGATGCAGGCAGCTCCGCTGAAACACTTCAGAGCCTTGCCAACGCACGCAAGTGGTCGGAGATCGTCAGTCTCCTCGGCAAGCGGGCCATGGACAGTCTGTCCGCGGAGGAACTTGAACTCTTCGCCTATGCGGAAGAATGTCTCGGGCGCGCCGTTGCGGGAGAACCTTTCCTGCGCCGCCTGATCGAAATCTCGGAGGCCGCCGGCGATGTGGAAACACTGTCCCGCACGGCGGTTTCCCTCTCGCGCATTCATTTCGAGCGCGGCGCGCGTGCTGTCTCGCGGGGATGGCTTGCGCAAGTGCCTGCGGGTGACCTCGACAGGATGCCGGCGGTGAAAGCCTACTTCCTGTGGATGCAGTCGCGGCTCAGCGCCGCCGATGGCTCGCCGCAGGAGGCGCGGGACCTGGTTGAGCAAGCCTACCGTGAGGCGGAAGCCAGCGGGCACAAGGCCCTGCGGGCGGTGACACTGGCCTACCTCGGGTTCTTCAACATTTCACTCGGCCACATTCGCCAAGGGCTGGAACAGCAGGATCACGCGGCAGCGCTCGCCATGTCGACGGCAGTTGATCCTGTTTCCGGAGGCCTCGTCTATTGCAGCGTGCTGTGGTCGTGCCGCTCGTCGGGTGATTGGGCACGTGCCCTGCAGTGGATCGGCGGTTACGAAACCTGGTGCGAAGGCAACTTCGCATCCGTCAGCGCGGCGTGTCAGCTGCACCGCGCCGAAATCGATGGCGTGCAGGGCACTCTCCCGGACGCGCTGGCGAAGATTCAAAGGCTGATCGACGCCTCTGGCAACGAGCCTTGGGCGCGCCACGATGGCTACCGCGTGCGCGGCGACATTCAAGCCGCCATGGGCGACGAGGCCGCGGCCCGCCGCGATTATCAGACTGCCTATGAAATGGGCGGAGATGCGGAACCGGGACATGCCATCCTGCTGGCGGAAGCAGGCGACACCGACGGCGCCATTGCAGCCCTCGACCGCGTGCTGGTGAATACGGATTGGTACGCCCTGCAACGCCGCGCCATCCTCCTTGGCTACAAGGCCCGCATCTGTGCCGCCGCGGGCCGCGAGCAGGATGCGCGCGCCGTCATTGGTGAACTGCGCGCGCAGTATGAGACATGGCCCAGCAAGGCAGTGCATGCGCTTGTGCTCGAAGCGGAGGCACTCCTGCTGGCACATAGCGACGGCGGCATGGCCAAGGCCATCCAGTTGCTGCATCTGGCGCGGCAGTTGTGGACGAGTGCGGAAGCGGAATACCAGGCGGCGCGTGTCCGCATTCTGCTGGCCCGCACCATGCAGCAACAGGGCGATTTCGCCGGAGCACAGGTGGAAGCCCGCTGTGCGGAAACGGCAGCAGGAAAAATAGGCGCCACAAGGCTGTTGGAAGACGCAGCGGTCCTTGTTGTGCCGCTTGCCGGAGGCCGGGAAGCGGCGGCTATTTCTTTCGCGAAATGACGAAGCGCGCCGTGTCGCGCAGCAGCCGGGCCTTGCCGCCGTAGGGGGCGAGCACGGCAATGGCGGCATCGGCAAGCCGTGCCGCCTCTGCCTTTGCGCCGTCGAGCCCGAGGAAATCGACAAAGGTCGCCTTGCCACGGCCCTTGTCCTTGCCTGTCGCCTTGCCCAGCGTGGCCGCATCCGACTCCACATCCAGAATGTCGTCGGCCACCTGGAAGGCCAGCCCGATATGATCCGCATACTGACGAAGCGGGCCACGTTCCGCGCCGGCCATGATGGCGCCCGCCTCGCAGGCAAAGCGGAACAGGGCCCCTGTCTTCATGCCTTGCATGGCGGCAATGGCCGAATACGATTCGAAGCCGCCCGCCTCGGCCGCGATGTCGTTCATCTGCCCCCCCACCATGCCAGCCTCACCGGAAGCCCGCGCCAGTTCGAGGACGAGGCTGCTGCGGATCACAGGATCGTCATGAGTCGCGCCCTCCGCCAGAATTTCGAAGGCAAAGGTCAGCAGTCCGTCGCCCGCCAGGATCGCTGTGGCTTCATCGAACTTGCGGTGCGTCGTCGGCTGTCCCCGCCGCAGGTCGTCATCGTCCATGGCTGGAAGATCGTCATGCACGAGCGAATAGCAGTGCACGCATTCCAGGGCAGCAGCGACGCGCAGCGCTTGCGCAGGCGGCTGGTCGAACAGTCCGGCGGATTGCATGACCAGGAACGGCCGCAGCCGCTTGCCCTGGCCAAGGCTCGCATAGCGCATGGCCGCGCGCAGCCGGTCTCCGGAACGGGGCGGCAGCAACCGCTCAAGTTCTGTCTCAATGGCCTGTGCCGTATCCGCCAGCGCGGTTTCAAAGGTCGGGTGCTGCTCTTGTGCCACGTGTGCAATTCCGCAATATGAGTTCCCATACGCAGATGGCACCGAAATCTCAACAGAAGGCCGTGGGCAAACCGCAGGAAACGCTGCCCTGGGCACCGCGCAAGCGGCGGGCGGGGTCGTTGCCGGAAGGCGAATCTGCCGGTCCGGCGCGGGCCGATGCCACGCCTGCGGGGCGGTTCCAGCGGCTGCGCGCCTTTTGGGCCGCGCGTACCCTCTGGCAACGCCGCGTGCTCACGGTGTTGGGCGTGATGGTCGCCTGGCCCTTCGTGATGACGCTGGTCTATGGCGTGG
>CALMLK010000239.1 GCA_937868035.1 uncultured Alphaproteobacteria bacterium | reverse complement strand
AGGCGGAGGTCGTGAAGCTCTTGCCCTCGGCGACCGCCCGGCCCGTGCCAGCTTCGACCAACTGGTAGCTCACGTTGAGCCGGTACCGGTAGCGGTCCACCGTTGTGCCATCCACGGAGGACAGGCTGTCCGTCTTCTCGACGACGGCCATCTTCAGCAGAAAGCGGCTGCCGCCCGCGCCAAAGGCCGAAATCAGATCGTTGCGCACCAACTGACCGGCGCGCGTCCGCTGCTCCTCGACGGAAACCTCGGCCAGCTGCTGAACGACACCAGGACCCCCGTTGTAATTGCCATAAAGCGGCCGGTGGCCACAGCCCGCGAGGGCAATGGCCATTCCAGCAAGCATGGCAATCGGGATCAGTTGGCGCATACGATGTTCACAATCCTGTCCGGGACCACAATGAACTTGCTCACGGGCTTGCCGTCAAGGGCTCGTGAAACCGACTCAAGTGCCATCACCATAGGCTCCAGAACGTCACGTGTCGCGCCCTTCGGCACCCGGATCTCGTCGCGGCGCTTGCCGTTGACCTGGACTGCCATCGTCACCTCGGTGAGCGCGGTCAGGGCCGGGTCGGCCTTCGGCCATGGCGTATCGACCACGGCAACCGCGTGACCCAGTACCTTCCAGCATTCTTCAGCCAGATGCGGCATCATTGGGGCGAACAGAAGAACAAGGGTATCGACCGCTTCCCGCAGTGCTGCAATCTCACCCGGCGAGCGGCTGGACTTCTGAAGCGCCGTGCCGACGGCATTCGCCAACTCGTAAAGCCGGGCAATGGCACGGTTGAAACGAAGGTTCATCAGATCGTCGGTGACGGCAGCGACAGTCCGGTGACTGGTCTGGCGCAGGGCCAGACCGCTCTGGTCGTGTACGGCGCCAGCATCCAGCGCTGCCGCTTCGTTGACCATGCGCCACAGACGCTGGGTGAACTTCCAGGCACCGACGGCGCCTGCATCGGTCCACTCGATATCGCGCTCCGGCGGGGTATCCGACAACATGAACCAGCGCGCGGTATCCGCGCCGTAGGATTCGATGATGATGTCGGGATCGACGACGTTCTTCTTCGACTTGGACATCTTCTCAATGCCGCCCGTCACCAGTGGCTCACCCGTCGCCGCGTGAACCCAACCCGACTCCTGCTTGACCGCGTCGGAGGGAAGGACCCACTCGCCTGACACCGTCTTGTAGGTCTCGTGGACGACCATGCCCTGCGTGAACAGCGAGGCGAAGGGCTCGTCCATGTGGAGATGCCCTGTCGCGTGCATGGCGCGGGAATAGAAGCGCGAATAGAGAAGATGCAGGATCGCGTGCTCGATGCCGCCGATGTACTGGTCAACACCCATCCAGTATTTCGCCGCACCTGCGTCAACGGGCACATCGGCGTGGGGCGAGCAGAACCGGGCGTAGTACCAGGACGAGTCGATGAAGGTATCGAACGTATCCGTCTCGCGCGCCGCCTTGCCACCACATTGGGGGCAGTTCACGTGTTTCCATGTGGGGTGGTGTGCCAGTGGATTCCCCGGCTTGTCGAATGTCACATCATCGGGCAGGCGAACGGGGAGGTCTTTCTTCGGCACCGGTACGATGCCGCAGGTCTCGCAATGGATGACGGGGATGGGGCAGCCCCAGTAGCGCTGGCGCGAAACACCCCAGTCACGAAGGCGGAAATTCACCTTGCGCGCAGCCACCGGCCGTCCAGCGAGGCGCTCCTGTTCCAACTTGTCGGCCACAGCCTTGAAGGCCTCTGCCGGATCCAGGCCATCGAGGACGCGGGAATTGACCATCACGCCGTCGCCATCATAGGCCGTTCCAGCGGCCAGATCCGCCTCCGCCTGTGATGCGGCGGCGGCATCCGTGGGCTTCACCACCTGGGTGACCGGAAGGCCATACTTGCGGGCGAAGTCGAGGTCGCGCTGGTCATGGGCCGGACAGCCGAAGATCGCGCCCGTGCCGTAGTCCATCAGGATGAAGTTGGCGACATAGACGGGCACTTTCCAGGTGGGATCAAGCGGGTGCGTGGCCACGATCCCCGTGTCGAAGCCCATCTTCTCCGCCGTCTCGATCGCGGCGACTGATGTGCCCATGCGCCGGCACGATTCACAGAAGGCTGCAAGCTCCGGATTGTTTTCCGATGCGGCCTTTGCAAGCGGATGGTCGGCAGCGATTGCCATGAAGGAGGCACCGAACAGTGTGTCGGGCCGTGTCGTATAGATTTCGAGTTCGGTATGGCCAGCCGGCGCGCGCTCGATCTGCCAGCGCACCAGCAGCCCTTCCGAACGGCCGATCCAGTTGCGCTGCATGAGGCGGACCTTCTCCGGCCAGTTGCCGAGACCGTCCAAGGCCTCCAGCAGGTCCTGCGAGTAGGACGTGATCTTGAGGAACCACTGTGACAGTTCGCGCTGCTCCACCAGTGCACCCGAGCGCCAACCACGGCCTTCGATCACCTGTTCGTTGGCCAGCACGGTATGGTCGACGGGGTCCCAGTTCACCTTGGAGGACTTCCGCTCGACGAGGCCCTTCTCCATGAAGTCGATGAACATGGCCTGCTCATGCCGATAGTAGGAGGGATCGCAGGTGGCGAACTCGCGCGACCAGTCCAGCGACAGTCCCATGGACTTGAGCTGCTTTCGCATGGCCGCGATGTTCTCGTAGGTCCAGGACTTCGGGTGCACGCCCCGCTCGATGGCGGCATTTTCGGCAGGCATGCCGAATGCATCCCAGCCCATGGGATGAAGCACGTTGTAACCGGCGGCGCGGCGGAAGCGGGCGATGACGTCGCCCATGGTGTAGTTGCGGACGTGTCCCATATGGATGCGTCCCGACGGATAGGGGAACATCTCCAGGACGTAATACTTCGGACGGCCCGGTTCCTCGCTGGCCTCAAAGCTCTTGTTGTCGGTCCAGTGGGCCTGCCACTTGGGTTCGACAGTGCGATGGTTGTAGCGCTCGATGCTCACCGACATGGGGTCAGGTCCTGAAGAAAGTCTTTAAAATCACGTGTCGGCGAGGCTGCTACCAGTCCTTGCCAAGGCCCGCAAGCGTGGCCATAAGCGCGGGCAAATGACTGATGCGGTTTCCCAGGCCTACCTTGCCGTCCGTGCGGAGATTGAGCGCGCCTGTGTCGCAGCCGGGCGGCGGGCCGGCGAGGTGACGCTCGTGGCCGTCTCCAAGACCCACGATGCCCCGGCGATCCTCCCAGTGCTCGATGCAGGTCACCGCGTCTTCGGCGAAAACCGCGTGCAGGAGGCCAAGGGCAAATGGCCAGCCTTGAAGGAGCGTTTCCCGGATATCGAACTCCATCTCATCGGCCCTTTGCAAACCAACAAGGTGGCCGAAGCCGTATCCCTTTTCGATGTGATCCAGTCGGTGGACCGTGACAAGCTCGCCGGCGCCCTTGCAGCGGAGATGAAGAAGCAGAACCGGACATTGCGCCTTCTGGCCCAGGTCAATACGGGCGAAGAGCCCCAGAAGGCTGGACTGTCTCCACGCGATGTCGCTGCGTTTCTCACGCGGGCGCGGGACGTTCACGGCCTCCACTTCGCAGGCTTGATGTGCATTCCTCCTGTGGATGCCGACCCTGTTCCGCACTTCCGGCTGCTCGCCGATCTGGCGCGCGTGCATGGTCTCGCGGAATTGTCGATGGGCATGAGTTCGGACTACGCCGCCGCCATCGCAGCTGGAGCTACCTGCGTGCGGGTCGGCTCGGCGATCTTCGGAGCGCGCCCGGCGGCCCACCTTCCGGCGGCCAAATCACCAGGAGGGTGACCGGCCCGCAGCGCGCGAGGATCTTCTCCATGTCGCGACGGGCAATGGCGATGCACCCGGCTGTCACGGAGCTGCCTACCCGCGTCAGATGGAAGAAGATGGCGCTGCCACCACCCTTCACACGCGGACGGGAATTGTGACGGGTGGGAATGACAACGTCATAGGCCCCGTCCACCCGCCAGAAATTCTCATTTCCCTCGCCCGGCCGGACTGTGATCTTGCGATTGTAGCGGCCGTCGGCAGGATCCTCACACCAGGCGTCGGTCTTCCGGCTGGCGCGCACGGCAAGGCCCGTACGGGGGCGGGGAAGCCTGCCATCCCGGAAATAGACCTGCTCCAGTTGCCAAATGCCAATGGGGCTCGCGCCGTCGCCCTCCCGCTTTCGCTGGGCCCTGCCACTGCGTCCGAGCCGGCAGGTGACCGTGGTCTGGCCGATCGTCAGCCGGCCCGTGGTGGACGATGCCGATCTCGCGCGGACGTGAAGATATGTTATGCTTCTCATCACGGACTGTTGTGTTGCCCCATTGCACCTCAGCCCGCAAGAGCCGCTCCGGTGACGAAAAGGATTTTCCATGTCCGCCAAGAAGAAGCTCCTGATCATCGACGACGACGACGCGCTGCGTGACACGCTCGCCGAACAGTTTTCGTTGCATGATGAATTCGATGTGGCCCAGGCCGAGACGGCAGCAGCCGGCCTGAAACACCTCAAGGCCGACACGTTTGACCTCGTGGTGCTCGACGTCAATCTGCCCGACATGGATGGGCGCGAGGCCTGCAAGGTGATGCGCCGCAACGGGATCAAGAGTCCCGTCATCATGCTCACCGCACAGGGCTCGGATTCGGACACGATCCTCGGCCTCGATGCGGGCGCCAACGACTATGTGGTGAAGCCTTTCCGCTTCGCCGTGCTGCTGGCGCGTGTGCGCTCGCAACTCAGAAGCCACGAGCACAGCGAAGATGCGGTCTATCGCGTCGGACCCTACACGTTCAAACCGGCTGCCAAGATGCTGCTCACCGATGCGGGCAAGAAAATCAGGCTGACCGAGAAGGAAACCGCCATCATCAAGTTCCTCTACCGTGCAGGCGAGACCAGCGTGAGCCGGGAAACGCTGCTTCAGGATGTGTGGGGCTACAATGCCGGTGTCTCCACCCACACGCTGGAGACGCATATCTACCGCCTGCGGCAGAAGATCGAACGGGATCCGTCCCACGCCGAAATCCTTGTCACGGAAGGGGGCGGCTACCGCCTGCTGCCCTAGCCGCCGGGGTCGGGCGCTTGCCAAATCGGGCCTGCGCGGGCAAAGGACTTCCATGTCGGGCGGGGTGCCGAAACTTCAGGCGGGGGCAGGTCGGCCATGAGTGTCAGGGCTGACGCCGAAAGCTTGCGCCAAATTCCGATCTTCCGGGAATGCGATGCCGTTCCCCTGCAGGTCATGGCCTTTGCGGCGGAACGGCAGAATTTCCTTCCCGGTGAAACCATCATTGCCCAGGGGAAGAAGGCAACGTCGGCATTCTTCCTCATGACCGGAACGGCGCGGGTGCTGACCGGTGAACAGGAAGTGGGGCGGGCCGAACCTGGGGCGCTGCTGGGCGAACTGGCCATGATCAGCGGAGCGCTTTACGCAGTCACCGCCATCGCCGCTGAATCCGTCACGGCGGCCCGCATCGACAATGCCCTGTTCTTGCGCGTTGCCGAGGAATATCCGGAGTTTGGACGGTCCGTCCTTCTGGCGCTCTCACGCAAGCTGGATTCGTCCGTCAAGGAATTCGACCAGATTCGCGGGATGCTGGTGAAAGCGCGGGGATTCTCCGACCTCTGAAACGCTCAGGCTGAAAAGCGCGCAATGACCGGCACGTGATCGGACGGTTGCTGCCAGCCGCGCGCATCCTTGTGCACGGCAATGCCGGTGCTGCGCGCCGCAAGACCCTCGGACGCCCAGACGTGGTCGAGCCTGCGGCCCCGGTCGGCGGCCTGCCAATCCTTGGCGCGGTAACTCCACCATGTATAGAGCTTCTGGTCCGGCGACACATGCTTGCGCATGACGTCATGCCAGCCGCCGGCTTGCTGAATGGCCAGCAGGGCTTCGGTCTCGATGGGTGTATGGCTCACCACCTTCAGCAGGTCCTTGTGGGACCAGACATCCTCCGTGAGCGGAGCAATATTGAGGTCCCCGACCAGGATGGCCTCATGGCCACCGGGCCTGGCCTTGCTCTGTGTCCAGGACTGAAGTTCTTCAAGGAAAGCGAGTTTGTGGGCAAATTTCTCGTTGATGCCCGGGTCCGGTTCATCACCGCCGGCGGGGATGTAGAAATTGTGGACGACGGTGGGATCGGGCAGATCGAGGACCACGCTCACGTGGCGGCAATCGCCCTTGCGGCAGAAGTCATGCGACCCCTGCCCGGTGAAGGGGATGCGGGAGACGATGGCAACGCCATGGTAACCCTTCTGGCCAAACTCCGCGATGTGCTCGTAGCCCATCGCCTTCAGCTTGGCGCCCGGAAACTGCCCTTGCGGGCATTTCGTTTCCTGCAGGCACAGTACGTCCGGCGCGTGTTCCTTCAGGAACCGGCAGACAAGGTCGATACGGAGGCGGACGGAGTTGATATTCCAGGTTGCAACAGAAAAGCCCATGGCACTTTTCATGCCATGGGCCGGTTGAATTGCAAACAGGGAAAGCTCAGTTGCGAACCTGATCCTTGCGCTTGATCGTCTCCATGAACAGCTTCTGGTTCAGCTGCACGTCCTTTTCGAGGTTCGCGAACTGGACGGTCGTCTTGCGGCCCTTGCCGTCGACGATGATCCACTGCTGCAGGGTGTTCTGGGAATTGTCATAAATCAGCACGATGTAGCCGCCCAGCTGATCCTTCTTGTCAGCCAGCGCAACGCTGGTGAAGCCGTCAGCCTCCTCCACCGAGAGCACCACCGTCTCGGCCAACAGGTCGATCTTGGGCGCGACGATGAGGCGGAGCGGTGTCGAACGCAGGGGCACCTGGTCCCCGCGCTCCTTCACCTTGTTCTTGATGGTGAGCCAACGCCCGTCGGAGACGATGAGCAAGGGGCTCGGCGGTGCATAGTCGAACCGGATCTTGCCGGGCTTGCTCAGCATCAGCACCCCCTTGACCGACTGGCCGCGGTCGCTCGTCTGGGTGAAATCGCCACGCAGGGTGGTGAAGCTGTTGATGAAGTCATTGACGCGGACAACGGCCGCGCGTTGCGCGTCGCTGAGGGTGATGGGATTGATCTTGTTCGCGGCCGGGGCTGCACCCGACAGGGCAACCGCCGTCAACAAGGCAAAAAACGTGAACTTCAGAAATTTCAACATGATCCATCCGGTTCAAGAGTGAAGGGCCGATTACGCAGACAAACAGGCCGATTTGTGACGGTGCCCCTATACGCGGGCGCTGTCGCCGGGCACCAGAATCTCGCGCTTGCCCGTGGCGCTTGCGGTTGAAATCAGACCCTCTTTCTCCATCCGCTCGATCAGGCTCGCGGCCTTGTTGTAGCCCACCTGCAGGCGGCGCTGGATGTAGCTCGTGGAGACCTTCTTGTCGCGCAGAACCACGGCTACGGCCTGGTCGTAGAGATCATCTCCGGAACCACCGTCCGCCGCCGCCCCGGGCTCGCCATAGCCGCCTTCTTCCGGTTCCTCGGTGACTGCGTCCACATAGTCCGGCGAGCCCTGCGACTTGAGATGGCGTACGATGGCTTCGACTTCCGAATCCGAAACGAAGGGTCCATGCAGGCGGGAAATGCGCCCGCCGCCAGCCATGTAGAGCATGTCGCCCTGGCCGAGGAGCTGTTCGGCGCCCTGCTCGCCCAGAATGGTGCGGCTGTCGATCTTGGATGTCACCTGGAAGGAAATACGGGTCGGGAAGTTGGCCTTGATCGTACCGGTGATCACGTCGACCGACGGGCGTTGCGTCGCCATGATGACGTGGATGCCTGCGGCACGGGCCATCTGCGCCAGGCGCTGCACGGCACCTTCAATGTCTTTGCCCGCCACCATCATGAGGTCCGCCATCTCGTCGATGATGACGACGATATAGGGCATCGCGGCGGTTTCCATCTCCTCCTGCTCGAAGATCGGCTGGCCCGTGTCGGGATCAAAGCCGGTCTGGACCGTGCGGGTCAGCTTCTCGCCCTTCTCCAGCATCTGGGTCACGCGCGTGTTGAAGCCGTCGATGTTGCGCACGCCAACCTTCGACATCTTCTTGTAGCGCTCTTCCATTTCCCGGACCGCCCATTTCAGCGCGACCACGGCCTTGCGGGGGTCGGTCACGACGGGCGCCAGCAAATGAGGAATTCCTTCGTACACGGACAATTCCAGCATCTTGGGATCGATCATGATCAGCT
>CALMLK010000238.1 GCA_937868035.1 uncultured Alphaproteobacteria bacterium | reverse complement strand
TCGCGGGCACGGATGAAAGTCCGGGCGAGGTCTATCTCTACAGCGGCCGCAGCTACAAGGCGTATCGCGGCATGGGCTCGGTGGGCGCCATGGCGCGCGGCTCGGCCGACCGCTATTTCCAGCAGGAAGTGAAGGACCAGCTGAAGCTGGTACCGGAAGGCATCGAGGGTCAAGTGCCTTACAAGGGTCCGGTCGGCGCTGTCCTGCATCAGCTGGTTGGCGGACTTCGCGCAGCCATGGGTTATGTGGGCGCCGCCGATCTGGCCGAACTTCGCAGCAAGGCGCAGTTCATCCGAATCACCTCTGCCGGTATGCGCGAAAGCCATGTGCATGATGTGATGATCACGCGCGAAGCGCCGAACTATCAACGGCAGGGATAAACGCCATGATTTTCCGGCCCGCAATCGCTCTTGCCCTGATGTGTGGGGCAACCCCGGCAATGGCGGCCGGCGATTATCCGTTCGCCGGCGTGTTCGGCGTGCTGGAGGCTGCGGCGGAAGAAAATTACGGAATGGACAAGTTCGCGTGTCTCGCGTCGTTCAATATCCAGCGGGCGGACGGCACCTATACGGCCTATCACCTTGACACGGATGCAATCGGCAAGAGCCAGGCGCTGTTTCACCCCTATGAGACCGGCTCTTGCGAATATTCCCCGGAGAAGAAGACCGAGCATTGCAATGTCGAGAAATCGAACTGGGGCAAATATGACTATTACATCGAGCACCGGGGCGAAAAGAACGGCGTGATGGTGCAGGCCACCGTCGACATGCGAAACCCCACAGCTGTTTCGGTGTCCAATACCCGCAAATGTCCGTTCGATGCCGTGTCCATCAAGCCGTTCCTGTCGGAAGATTGGCTCAATCTGTCTGACGAAGACCTGAGCTGGGTTTTGTACAGGCATTTCCCGTTCAATCCGGATCAGGCCAAACTGGTGGCGAAAGCCCTCGGACTTCCGGAGTAAGGCATGACCACCGCCCAATGGCTGCTGCTGCCGGCCTTCGCGCATGTGGCGCTGGTGTTCGCCGTCGGCGCGCTCATGGGGCGGGCGCGGTTCCGGGCTGCGCGCGCGGGCCGGGTGAAGGTCAAGGACATTGCCGCAGACAATTCGCGCTGGCCGGAAGACGTGAAGAAGGTCGCCAATAATTACCAGAACCAGTTCGAAGTGCCGGTGCTGTTCTATGCGTTGCTGCCGCTGCTGCTGGTGACGGGGCTGGCCGATGCCGTCAACGTGGCCCTGGCCTGGGTCTTCGTGGCCAGCCGCCTCGTTCACAGTTACATCCATCTCGGCTCCAACATCGTCATCCGGCGGTTCCGGGTCTTCGTCTTCGGCTTTGCCATCGTGGTGGTGATGTGGGCGTGGTTCGGCCTCCGGCTTTATGTGATCGGATAAGTCATGCGCCTTGCAGGCCGCGCTCAAGCAGCCATCGACATTCTCACCGAAATTCTGGAGCGGCACCGCCCAGCGTCCGAGGCATTGAAGGACTGGGGGAAGGCGCATCGCTTTGCCGGCTCGACCGACCGCCACGCCATCGGCACGCTGGTCTATGACAGTTTGCGGCGGCGCAACTCGCTTGGCGCCCGCATGGGTGATGGCCGGCCGCGGGCATTGGTGCTGGCCGCCTTGCATGATTGCTGGAACGCGTCCGTCGTGGACATTGCCGCCCTGGCTGGCGAAGCGCATGGGCCCGGTGCCCTGACAGACTCCGAGACGCAAACCTTGGCCCGCGCGATTCCTGATGATCTTTCCGTGGCGGTGAAAGGCGATGTGCCGGAGTGGCTGGTGCCGTCTTTCGAGCGGGCCTTCGGTGAGCGTGCGGTGGAGGAGGGGGCGGCCATCGCGTCGCGCGCGCCGATCGATCTGCGGGTGAACACGCTCAAGGCGACGCGCCAGCAGGTGCTGGAAGCGCTGGCGCGGTTCGGGGCCGTGGAAGGACCGCTGTCGCCGCAGTGTGTGCGGATCGCGGCGCCGGGCCACGACACGCGCAATGCCAATGTCGAAGCCGAGACGGCGCATGGGCTCGGCTGGTACGAATTGCAGGATGCGGCCTCGCAAGTCGCGGCCCTGCTGTCGGGGGCCGCACCGGGCGAGACGGTGGCCGACATTTGCGCCGGTGCGGGCGGCAAGACGCTGGCGCTGGCGGCGATGATGCGGAACCAGGGCAAGCTCGTGGCGCATGACGTCGACCGCTTCCGCCTGCGGCCGATCTTCGAGCGGCTGACGCGGGCAGGGGTCACGAACTGCGAGGTGATCTCGGCGCAGGACCAGGGAAAGCTGGATGCCGCGGGGCCGTTCGACTGCGTGGTAATCGACGCGCCGTGTTCGGGTTCGGGTTCGTGGCGGCGGAAGCCCGATGCCAAGTGGCGCTTGACGCAAAAGCAGCTCGACCAGCGTCTCAAGGATCAGCGCCAAGTGCTTGAAAAGGGATTCAATCTGGTGAAACCGGGCGGCCGCCTCACCTACATCACCTGCTCGGTGCTGCCGGAGGAAAACACCGATCAGGTGAGGGCCTTCCTGTCGCGCCACGCGGAGATGAAAATCATTCCGTACAAGGATCAATGGACGAGGACGATCGGCGGCGAGGCGCCACTTTCGGCCGACGGCGCGGCGGACACCTTGCTGCTCACTCCGGCACAACATGACACCGACGGGTTCTTCGTGGCGGTGATGCAGCGCGGGTAGCTGCCCTCATCCGGCCTGTCGGCCACCTTCTCCCATGGCTTGCCACGGGAGAAGGCGCAGGAACCGGAAGCACATTGCCAGTCGTCAGAAAATCTTGAACCACAAGTGCCTTCTCCCATTCGCAGAATGGGAGAAGGTGGCCGAAGGCCGGATGAGGGCTCTTAACTCCCCTTCCGCGCCAGAAACCTTGCCATGGCACGCAGCGTTTCCTCGCTGACGTGGTGTTCGATGCCTTCGGAATCGATGCGGGCGGTTTCTTCCGAGATGCCGAAGGCCAGCAGGAAACCCTCGACGCTCGTGTGGTTGCGGCGGCCGTGA
>CALMLK010000237.1 GCA_937868035.1 uncultured Alphaproteobacteria bacterium | reverse complement strand
CGAACATGTCGCGCACGCGGCTTGCGCCCACGCCCACGAACATTTCCACAAAGTCGGAACCCGAGATGGTGAAGAACGGCACATTGGCTTCGCCCGCGATGGCGCGCGCCAGCAACGTCTTGCCTGTGCCCGGAGGACCGACGAGCAAAGCGCCGCGCGGAATCTTTCCGCCCAGCCGCTGGAACTTGTGGGGGTCCTTGAGGAAGTCGACGATCTCGACAACGTCATCCTTGGCTTCATCCACACCAGCGACGTCGGAGAAGGTGACGCGGCCCTGCTTTTCAGTGAGCAGCTTGGCGCGGCTCTTGCCGAAGCCCATGGCCTTGCCGGAACCGGCCTGCATCTGACGGATGAAGAACACCCAGACGCCCACGATCAGCAGCATCGGCAGCCAGTAGATCAGCGCGTTGGACAGGAAGGAGTCGGACTGCGGCGGCCGGAATTCCGCCGAGACATTCTTCTCGCGGATGGTCTTGAGGAAGTCCTCGGAGACAGGCGCATAGGTGGTCAGCGTCCGGCCATCGGCCGTCTTAGCCACCACATCACCGTTCATCGAAGCGGTGATGCTGTTGATCTCGCCATTGTTGATCTTCGTCAGGAATTCCGAATAGCTGATCTCGCTGCTGTTGGCGCGCATGCTCTGGCCCTGGAACAGGCTGAACAGCGCAAACAACAACAAGGCAATCACGATCCAAACGGCGAAACTGCGGAACTGGTTCACGGTCGATCCTCAATTCTGGAAGCAGCCTGAGGCGCGCTTCCGAAATCCATCCCAAAAACTGAAGCCTAACATAGGTCCGGCCCAGCCAGAATCCAAGCGCGGCAACACTGTAAATACGAGACTAAAGGCCAAATCGTTCACTGAGCCTTACGGAAATGCCCGCCCCGGGTTGAAAATGGGGCGTGACTGGCGGATTTCCAGCAACAAGGACTTCCGGCAGGGCAGCCGCGACATATGAGGGACAACCGTATGAAGCGCGGGCATGAGCCCGCCCCAAAGGGCGGATAACAGCACCGGACGGAGCCGTTATCTGGAAACGGGCATCCCACAAGACGGTGCCGCCCGCAGGAACAATGACCTCAGCCAGAACCCGGCTGGCCTCCCGGCAAATGATCACATCACTTTTGCGGGCAGAAACAAGTCCTCCTCCCAAGGTACGGCGAAAGAACGTGCTGCCACGCAAGTGCGCTGCCAGTTCACGCAATTGCGCCCGGAGCGGAGGTTTTCCCCCCAGCATCGCGAGCAGGTTGGACAATATCTCGCACTGCACCGCAACAGGCTGGCTTGCAAAGCCCATGCGGGAGAACTGCACGTGTCCAAAGTGCGAAACCGGATGGTCTTCCAGCCACGCTGTGGCTTCCGCCGAATTTGCCATGGCGGTGGTGATCGCCGCCTCTGCGCGGGCGGCAAGAATGGGAACATCCCCGGCGGCCAGCGACTTCCGCACGCGCACCCGCTCAAACCGGAGATCGTCGTTGCTCGGGTCCTCGATCCAGGGCTGACCAACATCCCGCAGGAAGGCGCGAAGCGTCTCCCGCCTTTCGTGGAGCAACGGCCGACACACGGTGATACCATTCCAGGTCATTGACGGCCAAATTCCCGCAAGACTCTTGGGGCTGTCGGTTCGGGTCATACGCATGGCCACGGTTTCGGCCTGGTCATCCGCAGTGTGGGCTGTCATCAACACGCCACATCCCATGGCGGCACACCTGTCGGTCATAAGATCATAGCGGGCCTTGCGGGCTGCCGCTTGCAGGCCTGATCTGATAATTTCGCCATGCCAGCGGAGGGTCTCGTGAAAAATGCCGTGTTCTGCACACCAGCGCGCGACCATGGCGGCTTCACCAGCGGAGCCTTCGCGCAACCCGTGATCAACAGTAAAGGCGACAAGCGCCACGTTCCGAAAGGCGCCAGACCGCGCAAGCACAGCCAACTTCATGAGGGCGGAAGAGTCTGATCCGCCCGAAATCGCGAGCGCAACACTTTGGACGGACGTGAAATCCAAGGCCGGGAGCGCCAGTCGAGGCACCACGTGCGTCACCGGCCGACCTACCCGCCGGCCTCAGCAGCCGGCACGCTTGTATTCGGCGGAGGCGCGCTTCTTGGCTTCCACGGCGCGCGGGAACTCCGTGCCCACGGAATTCAGTGCCGCACAGGCCTGGTCCTTCTGGCCCATCTTGTTCAGCGCCATGCCGAGCTTGAGAAGGCTGTCGGGAGCACGGCGGCTCTTGGGATAGGTCTTGTAGGCCTGCAGGAAATTCTGCGCCGCCTGCTTGGAATCACCCTGCACGTAGAAGGTCTCGCCCAGCCAATACTGGGCACTGCCCGCCAGCGAATGATCCGGGTACTTGCTCAGAAAGCTGCGAAAGCCCGCTTCCGCTTCGGGAAACTGGCGGCGGAGCAGCGCTTCGTTTGCGGTCTTGTAGAGTTCGTCCGGCGTTTCCGTGGGCTGCAACGACACCTGCTCAATGCCATCCTGTTGCTGCACGCCATCATTGGCAACAGGCTGACCGGCCTGCGCGGTCTGTGTCTCGCCATTCTCGGGGACGACCACCTGGCCCTGGAAGCTGTCATCGGTGCCGCTGTCGGCCCCGGCCTTCTTGAACGGAGCCTGGCCCGGTGCCAGCTCAACCGTGCCCTGATCCGTTCCCAGAACTTCGGCGTTGAGCGACTTGGGCTTGGAGGACGGCGTATCCTGGATCACCTCGATGCCATCGGAAGACGTTCCATCCTGCACGGCGGGCGCTTCGGCCACCTGCTTCTGAACGGGCTTCGGCATGGGTGCGGGCACCACATCCCCGACATCGCCCTGCTTCTGGCCCAGCTGCTGCTGCAACTGGTTCACGGTGTGGGTCAATTCCTCCACCTGGCCGGTGAGCGCACGAATGCGCTCCTCCATCTGGAAGATGCGGGTGGCGATGTCCTGGGCGGAAGCGGGATAGGCGGCAGACGCGAGAAGGACGGCGGCAAAGATGCTGCGTTTGAACATGTCAGACCCTGATGTTGGAGTCGTGTTACCCAAGACCTTGCCGCCCAAAGACGGAGAAATTGAGGCTTTGTCCCATCAGGACAGAACGCCTCAGTTGGTGCCGCCAGTGATCACCGTGACGGCGCGACGGTTCTGCGACCAGCATTCTTCAGCATCGCAAAGGGCCGCCGGACGTTCCTTG
>CALMLK010000236.1 GCA_937868035.1 uncultured Alphaproteobacteria bacterium | reverse complement strand
TTGACCGGGAGGTAAAGAACCCCTAAGGTCTGAAGCCAAGCTGGCCGATCAGAGAGCCGGCGGTCTGGGATGTGTACGGGGCGAAACGCGTGGATTCCACTGCAGCGCAAGGCAGCAACGGTAATATGGCTGTGGTGGTCGATGACCTCCACAAATCATTCGGTCCCCTTGAGGTGCTGAAAGGCGTTTCTCTGGAGGCGCGGCAGGGCGACGTGGTGTCGATGATCGGCGCTTCCGGCTCCGGCAAAAGCACATTTCTCCGCTGCATCAATTTTCTTGAAATGCCGACCCGCGGCCGCATTGTGGTGACGGGCGAGGAAGTTGCGCTGAAGCCCGCAAAGGACGGTAATCTTCATCCCTCCGACCGGCGCCAGCTGGAACGGGTGCGGACACGGCTCGGCATGGTGTTCCAGAGCTTCAACCTGTGGCAACACATGAGTGTCATCCAGAACGTGATGGAAGCGCCGGTGCATGTGCTGAAGGTGCCGCGCGCCGAGGCGAAGGAGCGTGCCGAGGCGCTGCTCCAGAAGGTCGGGCTCTACGACAAGCGTGACCAGTATCCGGCGTTCCTCTCAGGCGGGCAGCAGCAACGTGCGGCCATTGCCCGGGCGCTCGCCATGGAGCCGAAGGTGATGCTGTTCGACGAACCCACCTCGGCGCTTGACCCGGAACTGGTGGGCGAAGTGCTGAAGGTGATCCGCGGGCTCGCAGACGAGGGCCGCACCATGATCCTCGTCACCCATGAAATGAAATTCGCGCGCGATGTCTCATCCCACGTCATCTACCTGCACAAGGGAGTGATCGAGGAAGAGGGGCCGCCGCGCCAGGTGTTCGGCGCGCCGAAGAGCGAGCGCTGCAAGCAATTCGTCTCTGGAATCCATTGAGGTTCCGGAAAACGGAGAACTGGAGGCCGGCCCACGCCGGCTTCTCAATAACAGGGAGTAGTACGATGAAATTGAAATCCCTCATGATGGCCGCCGCTGCGGCCCTTGTGCTTGGCGCTGCCGGTGCCACGACTGCCAAGGCGGACCTGGTGTTCGCCACGGACGCCGCCCCCTATCCACCCTTCACGTCGCAGAACGCGGCCGGCGAATGGGAAGGCTGGGAATATGAAGTGCTGATGGCCATCTGCGCCGAAATGAACGAGAAGTGCACGCTGATCCCGATCGCCTGGGACGGCATCATTCCGGCCCTGCTGGAAAAGAAGATGGATGGCATCTTCGGCTCCATGTCGATCACGCCTGAGCGCCAGAAGCAGATCAACTTCTCCGACGTGTACTATAACACGCCGTCGATGATCATCGGCCCGAAGGGCGGCGACAAGAACATTGCCCCCGAAGCCCTGAAGGGCAAGACCATCGGCTCGCAGGCCTCGACCACGCATGCCAACTACGTGGAAAAGTACTTCGTGCCGGCTGGCGCCGTGTCCAAGACCTACAAGGGCCAGGATGAAGCCAACGCCGACCTCGCGGCGGGCCGCCTTGACTACGTGCAGGCCGACAGCATCACGCTGTTCAACTTCCTCGCCACCGATGAAGGCAAGGCCTGCTGCGAAGCCTACGGCATGGTGCCGGAAGATGACGCGGTGCTCGGACCGGGCGTGGGCGTTGGCCTTCGCAAGGAAGACACGGCTTTGCTTGAGAAGCTGAATACTGCCATCCACGCCATCGGCAAGAAGGGCATCTACGACAAGCTCGCCGAGAAGTATGGCCTGGCGGGCAAGCTCGCGACGCCGAAGGAATAACACTTCACGCAATGGCCGCCCGCGCAACGGGCGGCCATTGTCTTTTGGCGGGCCCCATGTTCCCCACGGTTCTGGAATTCGGAAAGACTGGCTTTGGCGACGAGCTGGCACGGGGTGCGCTCTCGACACTGTTCATTGCCGCATGCTCTTTCGCCATCGGTCTGGTGCTGGGGCAGTTGGGAGCGGCGGCGAAGCTTTATGGCGGGCCGCTTTCCCGCTTCATTGCCAACATCTACACGACCGTCATCCGCGCCGTGCCCGAACTGGTGCTGATCCTGCTGCTGTTCTTCGCCGGCACCAAGGGCATCAGTGCGCTTGGCGTGGCGATTGGATATGGCCCGGTCGACATCAACGGCACATTCGCGGCGATCCTCGTGTTGGGCTTTGTTCAGGGCGCCTATTCGACCGAGGTGATCCGCGGCGCCATCCAGGCCATTCCCATCGGGCAGATCGAGGCGGCACGCGCCTTCGGCATGTCGGGCTGGCAGGTGTTCATCCGCGTGGTTCTGCCGGCGATGTTGCCCAATGCCATTCCGGGCCTCGCCAACCTGTGGCTCATCGTCATCAAGGATACGGCGCTGATCACCGTTACGGGAGCTTCCGCCGAGCTGGCGCAGATGACCAAGAATGCCGCCGGGTTCACCAAGCGGTATTTTCTGTTTTATTTCGTCTCGGGGTGCATCTACCTGGCGATGACGCTGGTTTCGAATTTCTTCCTCTCGCGGCTGGAAGCGCATGTGCGCCGCGGCCAACCCAAGCTGGCGTGAGGGCGGTATGGATTGGAGCTGGCTTCCCAAATATCTGCCGATGCTGATCCAGGGACTGGGAATGACCATGCAGTTGCTCGTCATTTCAATGGGGCTGGGATTAATCCTCGCCGTGCCCATCGGCCTGGTGCAGGTCACGGGTCCGAAGTGGCTGAGCCGCATTGCCCTTGCCTATTGCACGGTGATGCGCGGCACGCCGCTGCTCATCCAGCTTTACCTGTTCTATTACGGCCTTGGCAGCGTGCTCGCCACGTTCCCCGAATTGCGACAGAGCATCTTCTGGCCGATCCTGCGCGAAGGCTACTTCTATGCCATTCTCGCATTTGCGCTGAATGAGGCGGGCTATGCCGGCGAAATCATGCGGGGTGCCTTCCTCTCGGTGCCCAAGGGTGAACTGGAAGCCGCCCGCGCCATCGGCATGTCGCCATGGCTGGTGCTGCGCCGGGTGTGGCTGCCGCGGGCTTTCCGTAACGTATTGCCCACGCTGGGTGGCGAGACAATCCTGACACTGAAGTCCACGCCGCTTGCGGCGCTTGTGACGGTTGTTGACCTTTTCGGCGCCGCTGACCGGGTGCGGCAGGAAACCTACATCATCTATCCGCCGCTCTTGCTCGTCATGGTGATCTACATGATCCTTACCTTCATCATCACGCGTATCTTCGCCGTGGTGGAGAGGCAGATACCGGCGCGCAGATGATCGAAGACATTATTGCCCAATACGAAGAGCAGCTCGTGGCCATCCGCCGCGACCTGCATGCCAATCCGGAATTGCAGTTCCAGGAGCACCGCACGGCGGCCGTGGTCGCCGACATCCTGTCGCAACTGGGCTTCGAGGTGACGACGGGAATTGCGGGCACGGGCGTTGTCGGCACGCTGCGCAATAGTTCCGACGAACGCGCCATCGCCATCCGTGCCGACATGGACGCGCTGCCGATCACGGAAACGACGGGTGTCAGCCATTGTTCGACGGTACCCGGCGTGATGCATGCCTGCGGGCATGACGGGCACACGACCATGGTGCTCGGCCTTGCCTTTTACCTTTCCACCAACCGCAATTTTGACGGCACGGTGCACCTGATCTTCCAGCCCGCCGAAGAGGACATC
>CALMLK010000235.1 GCA_937868035.1 uncultured Alphaproteobacteria bacterium | reverse complement strand
AATGGCTCGGGACTCGATACGCCCGCGATCCTCACCACATCGGCCAACGCACTCGTCGCCACCATTCACACGCGCAGTCCCGTCATCATCCGGCCGGAGGATTTCGAGACATGGCTCGATTGCAGCGATGACGATGCAACAAAGATCGTGCCGTTGCTGCGCCCTGCGTCCGATGATTACTTCGTGATGGAGCCGACCATCATCGCGCGCAATGCACCGCCGCCGAAACCGAAACCTGCCGCGCCACCAAAGCCCACGGGCGGACAGATGGACCTGCTCTGAGGATCACGCGCCGGGCAGCACCTTGCCGGGGTTAAGGATGCCTCTGGGGTCGAGCATGTGTTTCAGGGCGCGCATCACGTCCAGCTCGACGGGTGACTTGATGCGGCTCATGTCGTCGCGCTTCAACTGGCCGATGCCGTGCTCAGCGGAAATGGAACCGCCATGGGCGAGCACCACGTCATGCACGATGCGGCTCATCTCCGGCCAGCGGTCAAGGTAGGCCTGCTTGTCCATGCCGATGGGCTGCGAGACATTGAAGTGCAGGTTGCCATCGCCCATGTGGCCGAAGCACATGTAGCGGCATCCCGGCATGAAGGCCTCCACAGCGGGGATGGCCGCTGCAATGAAATCCGGAATGCGCGACACGGGCACGGACACATCATGCTTGATCGAACCGCCTTCGAATTTCTGCGAGTCCGAGAGTTTCTCGCGCAGTTCCCAGAAGGCCATGCGCTGCGTTTCATTCTGGGCAAGGGCCGCATCGGTGACGAGCCCTTCCTCCATGGCATCGGCGAGGGCGTGTTCCATCGCGCCCTCGGCAGCGTCGGCGAATTCACTCAGCACAAACCAGGGCGAGCCTTGTGCCAGCGGGCGTGAAACACCCATGTGTCTGCTCACGAATTGAACGGCAATTTCCGGAATCAATTCAAAGGCTACGACGGCGGAGTTGGCGCGTTGCCTGAAGCGCGCAAGCAGCGTCACCGCAGCCTGCGGCGATGGCACGGCAACGAAGGCCGTGTCGTGGCGGCGCGGACGGGGAAAGAGTTTCAGCACCGCCTTCGTGATGATGCCCAGCGTGCCTTCACTGCCGATGAACATGTTGCGAAGGTCGTATCCGGTATTGTCCTTGCGCAGACTGCGCAGGAGATTGAGCACGCGGCCATCAGCGAGCACCACTTCGAGGCCGAGGCAGAGGTCCCGCGCATTGCCATAGGCGAGCACGTTCACGCCGCCGGCATTGCTGCCGAGATTGCCACCAATGCGGCACGAACCTTCGGACGCAAGCGAGAGCGGGAACAGCCGGTCCGCATCAGCGGCGGCACGCTGCACGGCGGCGAGGGTGGCGCCGCCTTCCACGGTGATGGAAAAGTCGGCGGCATCGACAGTGATGATGCGCGTCATGCGGTCGAGCGAGAGCAGGACTTCGCTGCCATCGGGATTGGGAATCTGTCCGCCCACCAATCCGGTGTTGCCTCCCTGCGGCACGATCGCCGTGTCCGTCTCATGGGCAATCGCCATGATGCGGGAGACCTCATCCGTTGATGCGGGGCGAAGCACGAGCGGCGTCTTGCCATGCCACAGGTCGCGCCATTCGTGGAGGTAGGGTTCCTGGCCGTGCGTGTCGCGGATCACACCCCTTTCGCCGACGACAGCGGCGAGGCGGGCCAGGGCTTCAGGTGAAGGGGATCGGGTCATGCGGGGCGGGGTGCTGCTGCGCGGTTGAGGCGGTCATTGATGGCGTCGCCAAGTCCGGCGTGGGGAATGGGGGCGACGGCGATGCGGTGCGGGCCCTCGGCATCGAGGTCATGCAACATGCGAAACAGGTTTGCGGCGGCCTCGATCAGGTTGCCGGTGGCGGAGAGGGTGTGCGGCCCGTGGCTGTGAATTCCAAAACCGAGATAGACCTCGCCGCCAACGGGCGCATCCGCATTGAGGCGGAGGGTGGCGCGCGGTGCGTAGTGGCTTTCGATCTGGCCGGGGGAATGGAGCGGACCCGCCGCTGGCTCTGCGAGCCTCGTTCCAAGGCAGGCCTCGATCTCCTCGCGCGGCAATCCGCCGGGGCGCAACAGGCGGGGCGGGCCATCGAGAAAGCTCACGACGGTCGACTCGACGCCCACCTGCGAGGGGCCGCCATCGAGGATCATGTCGACGGCATCTCCGAGGGAGGCGCGCACGTGGGCGGCGGAGGTTGGACTGATGCGGCCGGAGGCATTGGCGCTGGGCGCCACCACCGGCCCGCCAAACTCGGCCAGCAGGGCGAGCGCCAGCGTATGGGCCGGAACGCGCAGGGCGAGCGACGAAAGGCCTGCGGACGCCAGCCGCGATACGGGGCAACCGGCGGCGCGCTCCACCACAATGGTCAGCGGCCCCGGCCAGAAGGCGTCGGCCAGGGCGCGGGCCGCGGCGGGAAAGACGCCCAGTTTTTCCGCAGCCGCAAGGTCGGTCACGTGGGCGATCAGGGGGTTGAATTGCGGGCGGCCCTTGGCGGCGAAGACCCGCGCCACGGCTTCATCATTGCAGGCGTCGGCGCCGAGGCCGTAGACGGTCTCGGTGGGGAAGGCGACAAGCCCGCCCTGGCGCAGAATGCGGGCTGCGCGGATGATGTCCTGCCCGGGGATCATGGGCCGCGCCTATAGCAGCGCGACGCCGCCTCCGCTACACCAGCGCCATGACGACCCTTGTCTATACCCACCGCTCAAGCCTTCGCCACGAAACGCCGCCCGGACACCCCGAACGGGTGGACCGGATCAAGGCGGTCTATTCCGTGCTCGATGCGCCCCATTTCGCCGCTGTCCAGCGCCGGGAAGCGCCGCGCGCCACGGAAGCGCAGTTGCTGCTGGCCCATACGCCGGAGCATGTGCAACGCATTTTCGCCGTGGCGCCCGAGAGCGGGTTTGAATATCTCGACGCCGATACGGTGATGTCCGCACATTCGCTGGAGGCCGCCTTGCGGGCGGCGGGTGCTGCAACGGCTGCGGTTGATGCCGTGTTCCGCGCCGAAGCCTCAAACGCCTTCTGTGCGCTGCGGCCACCCGGCCACCATGCCGAGCAGAACAAGGCCATGGGATTCTGCCTGTTCAACCAGGCCGCCATCGCGGCGCTGCATGCCCGCACGCGCTATGATGCAGAGCGGGTCGCGGTCGTCGATTTCGATGTGCATCATGGCAACGGCACGCAGGACATTTTCTGGGCCGACGAAAACCTCTTCTACGGCTCGACGCACCAGATGCCCCTCTATCCGGGTTCGGGCGCGCGCAACGAAACGGGCGTGGGCAACATCTTCAATGCGCCGCTCAGGGCAGGAGATGGCGGTGTCGAGTTCCGCGAAGCCTTCAACAGCATCATCCTGCCCGCCCTCGATTCCTTCGCGCCGGACCTCGTGATCATCTCGGCGGGATTCGATGCCCATGTCCGTGATCCCCTCGGCAGCCTTGAGCTCACGGAAGAGGATTTCGCATGGGCCACGCTCCGCCTCATGGAAGTTGCTGACACGCACGCGCGGGGCCGCGTTGTCTCGGTGCTGGAAGGCGGCTATGATCTGCAGGGTCTGGCGGGTTCGGTGGGCGTGCACCTGCATGCGCTCATGCATGGCGAGAGCCTCACCGCCCAGATGGAAGAACAATCCGACGACGAGGATGACGAGACATGACCACGCCAGATGACATTGCCGCCATGTCCTTCGAGAACGCGCTTGCCGCCCTTGAAGAGATTGTCGCGCGGCTCGAAGGCGGGAAGGTTGATCTCGAGGAGTCGATCAAGATCTACGAACGCGGTGAAGCCTTGCGCACGCACTGCGAGTCCAAGCTGCGCGAAGCCGAAGCCCGCATCGAGAAGATCACGCTCGACGGCAAGGGCAATCCCGTTGGCCGCACGCCACTGGATGTGGAGTGACCTCACAACGGCTGGATGAAGCGCTCGTCGCGCGTGGGCTGGTGCAAAGCCGGGCGCGCGGACGCGATGCCGTATTGCGCGGCATTGTTAACGTGAATGGTGCGGCGGCGCGCAAACCGTCGCAAGCGATCACCGCCGCCGACGCCATCACCCTGCGGGATGAAACGGCGCGTTACGTCTCCCGTTCGGCATTAAAGCTGATTCACGGGTTTGAGGCTTTTCCAATTGATATTTCAGGAAAAAGCTGTGTCGACTTGGGCTGTTCCACAGGCGGCTTCACGCAGGTGTTGCTGGAGGCCGGGGCGGCGCACGTGACG
>CALMLK010000234.1 GCA_937868035.1 uncultured Alphaproteobacteria bacterium | reverse complement strand
GTGCAGCAGCAGATTGCATACGGCAAGAAGCTCGGCGTGCCGTGGGGCATATCGGAATCGGCCTTCAGCGCGCGCGACCGCAATCTGACATACCAGTACTCAAACTTTGGCGTGCCGGGTCTGGGGTTGAAGCGGGGCCTTGCCGCCAATGTCGTGGTGGCACCTTATGCAACGGCTCTCGCCTCCATGTTCGCGCCACAGGAGGCCGCCGCCAACCTGCGCACATTGCATGGGGCCGGCGCACGCGGCAGTTACGGCTTCTACGAGTCCGTTGACTATACACCTGCGCGCCTGCCCGAAGGCGATACCCATGTGGTGGTGAAGGCCTATTTCGCCCATCACCAGGGGATGACGATTACCGCCATCCTGAATACGGTCATGGGTCACCGCATCCGCAACAGCTTCCATGAGGAAAACATCGTGCGTGCGGCGGAGTTGCTGCTGCAGGAGCGTGCGCCGGAGGAAGTGCCCGTGCCACTTGCCGGCATTGCCACCGCACCGCCGGACATGCAGAGCGAGGCCGAGGCCGCGGCGCCGCGCGCTGTCGATCCGCGGCGGACAGGCAATCCGGATGTGCAGT
Source organism: uncultured Alphaproteobacteria bacterium (assembly GCA_937868035.1). Classification (GTDB taxonomy): domain Bacteria; phylum Pseudomonadota; class Alphaproteobacteria; order Rhizobiales; family Aestuariivirgaceae; genus Aestuariivirga. Next base: position 25,468 of record CALMLK010000234.1, on the reverse strand, counting down.
TGCTGTCCAACGGGCAACTCACAACCATGATCACCGCGACCGGCAGCGGCTCGCTTTCGTGGCGCGGCATCGCCATCAGCCGCTGGCGCGAGGATCCGGTCTGCGATCCGTGGGGCCATTTTATTTTCCTGCGCGAAATGCGGGGCGGCAAGCGCTGGTCGGCGGGTTACAGCCCCCGTGTCCGCGAGCCCGAGGACTACGGGGCGGAGTTCTCCGAAGACAAGGTTGCCCTCAGGCGGGTGGATGGGCCGTTCACCACCACGCTGCATTGCGTCGTTTCGAACGAGAGCGATGCAGAAGTTCGCCGTGTCAATGTGGTGAATAACTCTTCGCGTTCGCAGATCATTGAAATCACCAGCTACATGGAGCTGGCCTTGGCGCCGCCTGCGGCGGATGCGGCGCATCCGGCGTTTTCGAAACTCTTTGTCGTCACGGAATTCGTACCGGAATTGGGCGCCGTTCTCGCCATGCGGCGGCGGCGGGAGGACTCGGACCCCAGTGTGTGGGTTGCGCAATTCCTTGTGCCCTACAGCGACGGCGCCAGCGCGATTGAGTTTGAGACATCGCGCGCGCAATTCCTCGGCCCGGGCAATACGCTGACCGCGGCGCAGGCCTTCACACCCGGCAAGACGCTGGACGGTGCGACGGGCGCCGTTCTTGATCCCGTGTTTGCGCTCCGCCAGCGCCTGCGTGTCGCGGCAGGCCAGCAGGCGTGCTGGAGCGTGTGGACCGTGGTAGCCGAGAGCCGCGAAGGCGTTCTTGATCTTGTGGACAGTCACCGGCAGCGCGCCGCCTACGAGCGGGCCAGCGTCCTCGCCTGGACGCATGCGCGCGTGCAACTCCGCCATTTTGCGGTGGAAGGGAGTGAGGCGGAGGTCTTCCGCCGCCTGGCCAACCTGATCGTCTATGCATCGGCAGCCGCACGGCCGTCATCCACCGCGTTGCAGCAGCAGGCGCGCGAACAGACGCGGCTGTGGGCGTCGGGCGTTTCCGGCGTGCGGCCGATCATCCTGATCCGGATTGATGCGGTGGAAGACCTGGACATCATCCGGCAGTTGCTGCGTGGCCATGGCTACTGGTCCGCCAAGCGCTTTGCTGTCGATCTTGTCATTCTCAATGAACGGCGCGCTTCCTACATGCAGGACCTGCAAGCGGCGATCGAGGAACTGGTCCGCAAATCCCAGACGGCGATGGGCACGACAGAGGGCAGCGGGCAAGTGTTCGCCTTGCGGGCCGATCTCTTGCCAGCCGAGACAGTGGCCCTGTTGCCTGCGGTGGCGCGCGTCACTTTGCATGCCCGGGCCGGGGCCTTGTCGCGTCAGGTCTCGCGCATGCAGCTTCCGGCTCGCGTGCCGGAGCGTCTCCCTGCCGGCGACCCCGCCTACCTGAAGCCGGCGCGTCTCGCTGTTGCGGCTCCCGATCTGCAGTTCTTCAATGGATGGGGCGGGTTCAGTGCCGATGGGCGGGAGTATGTCATTCCGCATGACCTGGCGAAGCCATTGCCCGCGCCGTGGATCAACGTCATTGCCAATGGTGAATTCGGCACGCATGCCGCGGCGGATGGCGGTGGTTATACGTGGTGCGCCAACGCACGCGAACGGCAGATCACGCCGTGGGCCAATGATCCTGTTGCCAATCCGCCGTCGGAAATCTTCTACGTGCGGGATGTGCGCAGCGGACAACTCATGAGTCCCTGCAGTGCGCCGCTGAAGCAGGCGAACGCGACATTCCGCACGCGCCACGGCTTTGGATACACCGTGCATGAATCGCAGCACGGCGCGCTGGGGATGGAACTGACTCATCTCGTGCCGGTGCATGGGGCGGTGAAGGTGAGCCGCTTGCGGCTCCGTTCCACATCACCATCGCCACAAACCTTGTCGGTGACGTTCTTCGCCGAGCTTGTGTTGGGGGCTTCGCGCGGAGCGACCGCTTTCCATATCCAGACAACGGTGGATGCCGAGACTGGCGCACTCATGGTGCGCAATCCCTGGACTCCGGAATTCGGCGACCAGGCCGTGTTCTTCGATCTTGCCGGCAGGCAGACCAGCATGACGGGCGACAGGCATGCTTTCCTCGGCGCCTATGGCACGCCCGCCGCTCCTGCCGAGGTGACGTCGGGAGCGGAGCTCTCCGGCGGTTTCGGCGCCGGACTCGATCCGTGTGCGGCCCTGCAGCAGGTGATCACGGTGTCCGCCTCCGCACCTGCCGAGGTGATCGTACTGATCGGGGCATCGCCGAGCGTGGAAGGCCTGCGCGCGCTGGTCCGGAAATACCGTGGCGCGGATGTCGAGGCGCTGTTGAAGGAGGTTCGCACCTTCTGGGACGATACCCTCTCCGCCGTTCAGGTTGAAACCCCCGATGGTGCGATGAACGTGATGCTCAATGGTTGGCTGATGTATCAGGCATTGGCGTGCCGCATGCTCGGGCGCTCAGGCACCTATCAGGCCAGTGGTGCCTATGGCTTCCGGGATCAATTGCAGGATTCGATGGCCGTGTGCATTTCACGCCCGGAAATCGCGCGTGCCCACATACTGCGGGCCGGATCGCGGCAGTTCCCGGAGGGGGACGTGCAGCATTGGTGGCTGCCGGAAACCGGTGCGGGCACACGCACGCGCATCAGCGATGATGTGGCCTGGCTGACATACTGTACGATGCACTACGTCAATGTCACCAACGACGCGACCATCCTCGATGAGATGCTGCCGTTCCTGGAAGGGCGTATGTTGGAGCCGGCGGAGCATGATGCATATTTCCCGCCGCACGTGTCGGACCGGATGGCGTCGCTGTATGAACATTGCTGCATCGGGCTGGAACATGGCCTCACGCGCGGGCCGCACGGCTTGCCGCTGATTGGCGGCGGCGACTGGAATGACGGGCTCAATCGCGTCGGCGAAAAGGGAAAGGGCGAGAGCACGTGGCTGGCCTGGTTCCTCATTGCCACACTGAAGACAATCCTGCCGGAAAGCGAACGCCGCGGCGATACGGCGCGCGTCACGCGCTGGAGGGACGCGATCAAATCCTTGACCACAGCCGTGGAGAAACACGCCTGGGACGGGGCGTGGTACCGGCGTGGATATTTTGATGACGGTACGCCGCTTGGATCCAAGGAGAGCGACGAGTGCCGTATCGATGCCATCGCACAGTCATGGTCGGTGCTGGCGGGAACGGCAGCACCCGATCGTGCGGCATCCGCCATGGCGGAGGTGCGCAAGCAACTGATACGGCCCGAGGATGGCCTGGCGCTGCTGTTCACGCCGCCGTTTGATTCATCGCAACCTGATCCTGGCTACATCCGTGCCTATCCGCCGGGTTTGCGCGAGAACGGTGGCCAGTACAGCCATGGTGCAATCTGGTCGGTGTTCGCACTGATGCAGATGGGGGAAGTGGATGAGGCCGCGGCGCTGTTCAACCAGCTCAATCCCGTCAATCATGCGCGCACGGCCGAAGAGGCGGCGCGTTATAAGGTTGAGCCCTATGTGATGGTGGCCGATATCTATTCCGTTGCACCGCACGTCGGCCGCGGGGGGTGGACGTGGTACACGGGTGCGGCTGCCTGGCTTTATCGCGCTGGCATCGAAGCGGTGCTCGGCCTCACTTGGGATGGAGATTCTGTTCGGGTGTCTCCGCGCCTCCCCACGGGCTGGGACCGCACGCGTGTGACGGTACGGCGAGGCAAGGCGCGTCTGCAGATCACGGTCGTGCGCGGCGCAGCGGAGCCTGGGGCGATCGACGGCCTTCAGAAATTAAACGATACCCAGTGGCGTATCTCATTTCCGCAAGACGAGCGCGTGCGAGAGGTCGAACTTCCGTCGCTGTAGGCTGAGCGGCGCGTGCTCCATGCCGGCATACAAAAAAAGGCGGAACCTTGCGGTTCCGCCGTTCAGGTGGGGGAGGAAACATCGTTCACATGCGGGTCAGCCAGTTGTCCACGTCGCTTTGCACCTTGTCGCGTGCATAGCCGTAGTGCTGCTGGAGGAGCCCTTCGAGCTCATCGCGATTGCCGTCGATCGTGGTCAGGTCGTCATCAGTGAGCTTGCCCCACTGCTGCTTGACCTTGCCCTTGAATTCCTTCCAATTGCCTTCAATGCGATCCCAGTTCATGGCACTGATCCTTCCTGTTGATGTGAAACGGATGAGATGTGTGTCTTGCCTGTCAGCTTTCGCTGAGACCTGAATTGCAGAGCGCCACGGCCACGCCGAAGAGCGTGACTGCGCCTGCGAGCATTGCAACGCTGGCAAAAGCGCCCGCAAGGCCAGTGGCTGCCAGCAACAGGGTTGTCGCAGCCACCGCGGACAATGTGCAAAATCTGACCATCTCATCCTCCTGCCAATTAAACGCGGAGGGTGCAGAAAAGTTCCCCGGCGGGGCGGCTCAGGCCGCCGCGCGCGCCTTGGTTTCAAAGAACAGGGCCTGGCTCACCACAGCCTTCACCATGTCTGGCGTGAATGGTTTGGTGATGAGGAACGCGGGCTCGGGCCGCTCGCCTGTCAGCAGGCGTTCGGGGAACGCCGTGATGAAGATGATCGGCACTTCGAAGTCCGCCAGGATCTGGTTCGCAGCATCGATGCCGGAGCTTCCATCCGCCAACTGGATGTCGGCAAGGATGAGGCCGGGCTTCTTCTGTGCAGCAAGCTCCACGGCCTGACGGCGCGTGCGTGCCACACCTGTCACGGCGTGGCCCAGACTCTCCAGGATTTCACGGAGGTCCATGGCAATGATCGGTTCGTCTTCGATGATCATGACATTGGTGGCGACCTGTTCGACGATGGCGCTCGATGCTTCCTCGATGAGTGTCTGCACATCGGGAACAGTGCGGCCGAGCACTGTGGATATCTCGTCGACCGAGAAGCCTTCAACGGTCATCAACAGGAAGGCCTCGCGCGCCAGGGGCGGCATGCCGGAGAGGCGCTTTTGCGCCGCGGCGATCCAGCTCGGTTCCGAACCCGCAGGGGCCGACTGAAGGTTGAGGGAAATCGATTCCCACCACTTGCAGAAGATCCGGTAGAGTTCCACGCGAATGTTGGACTCCGGATTCAAGGCTGTGGGCTCGGCTATCAGCGCCTCCAAGACGGCTGCGACGTAGGCATCCCCGGATTGCTGGCTGCCCGTTAAGGCTCTGGAAAACCTGCGAAGTTGCGGCAAATACATTGCCACCTGTGTAGACAGACCCATGCGACCTCCCTCTGCAGCCATGACACATGGCGTGGGTCTAAAACGCAACTCCTGCGTTCGGGTTCCGGTCTGACAGAATTTTTTTTGACCGTGGAACCCCGGGGCACCCCCGGGCATTCTTATGAAACGCTGTGATCGGCTTAAATGCGGTACGGTTCCAAGAAAAAACGTCGGCTGTGAGCCGGACGAAGCTGGGGTTTTCCATGACGACTCGCGAGGACGACGATCCTAAAAACAGGAAAAAACCGCAATTGAAACCGGCAACCCAATCTCCTCCCAATTCCAAGATTTTCAATCTGATCGGACGGCGTTTGAAGGACTATTACGAGGATGTCGCCAATCAACCCGTTCCGGACAGGTTCATCGACCTGTTGAAGCAGCTTGACAAGAAGCGCCCACCGGGAACGGAGGACTGACATTGACAGTTCCGGTTTTGAAGACCGCAAACCCGCCTGCCACTGATGAGGTGCAGAACGAATTCCAGAAGCAGATGCTCTCTGTGGTTCCGCGTCTGCGGGCCTTTGCCCTGTCTCTATCGGCGAAATCGGATTACGCCGACGACCTCGTCCAGGAAACGCTGATGAAGGCGTGGAATCACCAGAACGATTTCCAGCCCGGCACCAATATGAAGGCTTGGCTTTTCACAATCCTGCGTAACGAATACTTCAGCCAGCTTCGCAAAAAAAAGCGGAAGCGCGAAGTTGAGGACGTGGATGGTGAGCTGGTCAATCAGCTGGCATCCCCGGCAAACCAGGAGTCCCACCTCGATGTGGCGGACTTGCGCGTCGCCATGCAGCAACTTCCGGATGACCAGCGCGAGGCCATCATCCTCGTCGGTGCCTCAGGCTTCTCCTACCAGGAAGTGGCCGAGATCACGCAGGTCGCGGTCGGCACTGTCAAGAGCCGCGTCAACCGTGCCCGCGTTCGCCTTGCAGCTCTCCTCGACATCGACATGTCGCAGTCGGGAAAGAGCGGCGACAGCGACACGTCCGACACGTAGTCGCACGGGAACTTTTTTCGGCGGATGTCGTTAGGCATTCAGTCAACAGGGAGAAGCTGACAATGACCTTGGGTACAATTCTGATTATCCTCCTGATCCTCGTCGTGATTGGTGCATTGCCCAGCTGGGGCTACAGCCGCGGTTGGGGGTACGGCCCGTCGGGCGGACTTGGTTTGTTGCTTTTGATTGTGGTGATCCTGGCGCTGACCGGCCGCATCTAGTCCGGTCCGGTTTTCAGATGGGGCGGCCTGCGAAAGCAAGCCGCCCCATTCGTTTTCAGATCACGTGAAACAGATAGAGCAGGATGATCACGGAAATCGGCACTCCCAGGAACCACAAGACAACGCCGCGCATGGGCTTCTCCTTTTGCTGTTACGCAGCCAAAAACGTCAGCCCGCAGACTTGGTTCCTGTTTTGAGAGGAACGGAACGGTGAATTGCGGCGTTTCTCCTCAGACCTGCAAGCTGAAAGGAGACCGTGTCATGCCAGCGAAATCCAAGGCCCAGCAAAAGGCAGCCGGAGCCGCACTCGCCGCAAAGCGGGGCGAGGCCCCGGTGAGCGAACTCAAGGGTGCCTCGCGCGGAATGTATGATTCCATGTCGATCCAGGAACTTGAGGAATTCGCCGAGACGAAACGGTCGAAACTGCCCGAACACGCCGATCGCAAGGACTGACCCTTGCAGCCTGCCGGTCGTACACGGCGGTCACGCCACCCTGCCGTCCATCACAACTGAAAACCCACCAGGAGAAGTAAAATGCCCATCAAGACGCTTGAAGACCTGTTCACCGAAACGCTCAAGGACATGTACTATGTCGAGAAGAAACTGGTGAAGACGCTGCCGTCCATGGAGAAGAAGGCCGTGGACCAGGAGCTCAAGGACGCCATCAACAGCCACGCCGCCGAAACGGAAACTCACGTCGCCCGCCTCGAGCAGGTCTTCGAGGCCTGTGAAATCAAGCCGCAGGCCAAGAAGTGCGAAGCGCTGGAGGGTCTGCTGGAAGAAGCCAATGGAGTCCTCGAAGACATCAAGGATGACCGCGCCATGGATGCCGCGATCATTTCATCGGCGCAGACCGTGGAGCACTACGAGATGGCCCGCTACGGCGCCCTGATCGCCTGGGCCAAGGAGCTGGGCTGGAACGAGGCGGCCGACATCATGCAGGAAACGCTCGATGAAGAAGAGTCGGCTGACCAGAAGCTTTCTGACATTGCCGAAGACGCGGTGAACCAGCGCGCCGCCGCCTGATCTCTAAGCCACGAAACAAATAAGAGGAGAAGCATTGGGCTTCTCCTCTTTCGTTTGTGCGCGTGGCGGAAGATCAGATCAGATGTCTGCGCCCCAGTAGGGTTCCACCTGGTAGTGGGTGTGGATGTTCCGCTCCCAATTGCGGTCTTTCCATGAATCGTCGCTGAATTCCGGCGCGTCGCGCACCTGCTGCTCACTGACGTTGGTGCGGAAGCCTTCAAGGGACGTGTCGTAGGACAGCGCATCCCATGGCAAGGGATAGTGGCTGTGGCCAAGCCCCAGGAAGCCGCCGAAGCTGACGACGGCGTAGTGAACGCGGCCGGAGATCTTGTCGATGATGAGCCGTTCGACTTCACCGATCTTCTCGCCGGCCTTGTCGTATACGGTTGTGCCTTCCACGTCTTCGCTGGAGACAAGGGCATGATTGGGTCGTGCGGTTGCCATGTCGGTCTTCTCCTCTCGCGGCGCGGGATTGCGCCCATGGAGAAAAAACGCCGGCGTGCGGGTGATGTTCCCGCCAGCCGGATCACAGCATGAATTCGAGACGGCAGGAAAATCCGTTGCGGAGGAAGCGGCGTGTGACCTTGTCCGCACTGGAAAGCAGAAGTGAAGTGCCAAATCCTTCCTCTCGTGACGTTCCCGTCACGCGCGGGCCGCCCCGTTCGCGCCAGGAGAGGCGCAGCTTGTTGCCGTAGAGCGTCCAGACGATGTCGATGTGGCCGCCGGGCCGTGACAGCGCACCATACTTGCTCGCATTGGTGCCCAGCTCATGCAGCACGAGGCCCAACTGCGTAGCTGCACCCGCCGGCACGGTGACGTCGGGGCCACGCAGGGTGAAACTCTCATCCATGCTGTCCACCATGCCTTCCAGCTGGCTGCGCAGAATGTCCACCAGCCCCGCGCCCTTCCAGTCAACATCAGTGAGGAGACTGTGGGAGGCGGCAAGGCTGCGGATGCGGCCTTCGAAGGCCGTGACGAATTTCTCCGGATCGCTGTTGGAGCGCAGCGTCTGCCGCGTCATCGACTGGATGACGGCAAGGGTGTTCTTCACCCGGTGGGATAGTTCCTTCAGGAGCATCGCCTGCCGCTTCTCCCAATTCTTGCGCTCCGTGATGTCCTGGTCGATACCCCGTGCGCCGATCGCCAATCCATTCTCGTCCTTCACCACGTCACCAACAACGGACGTCCAGATCAGTGAACCGTCCGGCCGTGTGATGGGGAACTCCAGTGCGAAGGAGCCACCTGCTTCAAGGGCCTGGTCGAACTGACGCTTCACCCGCGAGCGGTGTGCCGGGTCAATCTGCGAGTCGCGGGCTTCGCGGGAAGGCACGCCCCGCGCCGGATCATGGCCGTAGATCACGAACATTTCCGGTGTCCAATGGAGGTGGTCGCGGACGAGATCGATGTCCCAGGCACCGGCGCGGGCGCTGCGCAGGGCGAGACGGAGACGGGCTTCGTTCTGCCGCACGATCTCCGTATACCGCCGGCGCTCGGTGATATCGCGTGCGATGGTGGAACAACCCACGGCCTGGCCTGCGGCGTTGCGAATGGGAGACACCGCAACCGAGACATGCACGCGCGTACCATCCTTGCGAAGCCGGACGGATTCATAAGGCGCAATCGTTTCGCCCCTGCTGATGGTGGAGAGAATGCGCGCTTCCTCGCCGGCATTCTCGACGGGCACGATTTTCATCACGGGTTCGCCGATCATTTCGGCGGCCGTGTATCCGAACAAGGTTTCGGCACCGCGGTTCCAGCTTGTCACGATGCCTGACAACGTCTTGCTCAGGATTGCTTCTTCCGAATGGGTGACGATGGCCGCGAGGCGCGCGGCGGCTTCCTCGCTGGACTTGCGCTCGGTGATGTCCATCATGATGCCAAAGGCTTCACGCACGGTGCCGTCGCTCCGGCGGCTGATTTCGCCACGGGTGAGGATCCATCGCACGGCGCCATTGGGGCGCAGCACGCGGAACTCCACTTCATGGCGGCCCGATATGGCAAAGGCCATGCGGTAGAAGCTCCGCCAGGTCTCCGTGTCGGCGGGGTGGATGAATTTCTCGAGCGCCTGGGGCGTGCCGCCAAACTGGCCCTTGTCCGTGCCCAGCAGGCGCAGGAGTTCGTCGGTACAGGTGAACACATTGGTGGCCATGTCGAGGTGCCAGGTGGCCATGCGGGCAGCCTCGAAGGCCACAGCGCTCATCTGGGCGGACTGGCGCATGGCCATCTCGGCCCCGATCCGGTCGCTGATGTCAACGATTGCTCCGCGCACGGACAGTTTGTGGCCGTCCGGGCCGAATTCGCATGTTCCACGATCCAGCACCCACATCCGCCGCCGCGTGGCGGCATGGGCGATGCGGTATTCCACCTCGAAGTCCGGATTGGCCGGCGTGGTGGAATGAAGCGCATTTTCGAAATACGGCAAGTCCTCCGGATCGATCAAGGCCGACCACGCTTCGGTGGGGCCATGGGTGGGCAGTCCGAGCAGGGCCGTGCAGTTGGGGGAACGGAGTGTGTGCCCTGACGCGGACTCGCAATAGTAACTGACAATTCGGGCTGAGGCCGATGCGTCTTCCAAACGCTGTGCATCATCACGTGAGGGCATGACGGCTTCCGGGTTGCGCGTCCTTCAATGTTCATCATTCCGCATGAAGAAGGCAGGAGGATCACACGGCAGAAAAAATAGCCCGGGCACCGCATCGCGGCGGCACCCGGGCAAGTTCATGTGAGCTTTGGCCTCAGCCGCGCCATACCGCGCCACTGCGGGCATTGACGTAGACGAGGATGCGGTGGCCGTTGCGCGACGCACGGAAGGTGTAGGTGGCGCCATTGCACTCCACCGTGGACACGTTCCGGTAGCCGCGATTGCGAACCGACCACTTGGCCTCACCACAAGACATCTTGAAGCGGGCGTGGTGGCGGGGAAGATACCAGCCATAACCGCGGCGATACATGTAGTCGGGTCCCATCCGGTGGCGGTAGTGCGGCACACCGAAGAACACGCCAAGCGAAACTTCGGCCTTTGCCGGGGTCGCAGCGCCCATGGGGATCATCATCGGCGTGCTGAGCATGATTGCTGACGCAAGCGCCGAACTGAGAAGCGTCGTTTTCATCACTATAGTCTCCTAACGGGGGTTGAGTTTGCTGAGCTGCCGTCAGCGGGCGAGAGCGGTGCGGTCGAAGGCGGGAGCAGCCTCCAGCTGCTCCTTGGTCGACGCAATGGTGAGCAGGGGCTTGTTGGAGGCATCCTTCGAAATGGTGATTTGGTCGATCGGCACCAGAACGTCCTTCTCGCCGATGCCCAGGAAGCCGCCGACGCCAATCACGGCGACGATGGTGTCGAGTTCCTTGTTCATCACGAGATCGTTGATTTCGCCGACGTTCTCATTGGCCGCGGTGTAGACCGTGCGGCCCATGAATTGGGACGCGAGGAACTCAGCGCCCGCTGGCATGGGCGCCATGGCCTCGCCAGTTGCATTGTCGGGCGGTGTAGCAGCGGTATCAGTGCTGCCAGCTGCCGGTGCAGTGGCGGTGGAATTGTCGGCTGGCGTCGTCGATCCCGTGTTCACGTCAGGCGTCGCATTGGGATCGGGCTGCTGCTGCGCAGAGCTGTTTGCATCCGGTGTGGCAGGAATTGCGCCGGTTGTGGTGCCGGGCTTGCAATTTGCCGGAAGCTGGTCATCGGGAACGGAACCCGGCACGGGGCAATCGACGGCGGGGGCAGCACCGGGCTGCTGTGTCGTCGTGGAACTCTGCGCAAATGCGCCGCCGGTTCCGAGGAGCAGTGCAATCACCGCTGTGGAATACAGTGTTCGTGACATGGCAAATCTCCTTGTCGCTGTGCAGTGTGGAAACGCCTCGCTCGGTCAAAGGTTCCCCCGGCTCCCTCTCTCGCTTGCGCCCACAAGTGCTTCCTGCCGCCCCATCCGCGGTGAAGATGGGACGGCAAGCAGCAATCACACGGTCAGATCAGTTCGCTCTCGCGAGCAGTTTCATTGACGTGAACGTGCGGCTTCTCTTCGCGTGTTCCGTCTTCCATGGCAGGAAGCTGGATCACGGTGGCGCGCTGGCCTTCGCGGAGCGCATTGACCTTGAAGATGCGGCCATCCGCCAATTCCACGGCATCGTGATGCGTGCCGGGTTTGTCGACGTCGACCTGGCGGAAGCGGGCAAGACGCGCTTCCTGGCTGAAGGCCTGCTCCACGTAGCCCCAGATGCCGGAGGTCTGCACTGGCTGCTCAAAGGCAAGCTCGGTGCCGGGTTTCAGGCACACCGCCACCTCCGGCTTTCCGGGTGCGCAGAAACCGCGCGTGGTTGTGGTGCTGAAGCTGCAGGTCACGAGAACATCGCCGACTTCGGCTTCGCGGCTGACGAGGGATTCCAAGCTGTAATCGCACATGATGTACCTCCTAAACGCTGCTGACGGTCTTGTGCGGATGAGGGTGCACACCAGTGATCTGGCGTGCAGAGAGAGAACGATGACATTTCCGGAATGTTCCGGCCGGTGATGCGCAATTGGAAGAAGTTGAGCGCTCGCCTCCAGACGCGGGCTTTGCCTCCTGCTGCAGTTGAGCTATCTGGTGATATGCCTGCCGTATTGCTGAGCGAGGAGCCGTGATGACCACTTATGCGCGAGACATGAAAGGCTACGGCCGTGCCATTCCTGATCCCAAGTGGCCGGATGGCGCACGGGTCGCGGTGCAGTTCGTTCTCAACTATGAAGAAGGTGGCGAGAACAACATCCTCCACGGTGATGCGGCCTCGGAGGCCTTCCTGTCCGAGATCGTCGGAGCGGCCCCTTGGCCCGGGCAGCGGCACTGGAACATGGAGTCCATTTACGAGTACGGGGCACGCGCAGGTTTCTGGCGGCTGTGGCGCATGTTCACCGAACGCAAGATCCGGCCCACGATCTATGGCGTTGCAACCGCGCTGATGCGCTCTCCCGATCAGGTGAAGGCGATGAAGGAGGCGGATTGGGAAATCGCCAGCCACGGCTACAAGTGGGTGGAACACAAGGACATGCCGGAAGAGGTGGAGCGCCAGCAGATTGCCGAGGCCATCCGCGTGCATTCGGAGGTGACGGGGGAGAGGCCGCTCGGATGGTACACCGGCCGGTGTTCCATGAACACCACCAAGCTGGTGATGGAAGAAGGGGGCTTTCTCTATTCCTCCGATGACTATGCCGACGACCTGCCCTACTTCCTGAAGAAGGCTGGCGGCGAAAAGCATCTCATCATTCCCTACACGCTTGATGCCAATGACATGCGCTTCGGAACGCCGCAGGGTTTCAATACCGGCGAACACTTCTATCAGTATCTCAAGGACAGCTTTGACTGCCTCTATGAAGAGGGCCGCCGCGGATCACCGAAGATGATGTCGGTTGGGCTGCATTGCCGCCTCGTGGGCCGGCCCGGGCGCGCGCTCGGCCTGGCGAAGTTCATGGACTACGTGCAATCGAAGGAGAAGGTGTGGATCCCGCGCCGCATCGACATTGCCCGGCATTGGCACGCCACCTTTGCATAATCCTGTCCACCTGTTTTCATGACGGAAAGACCACTCCCGATGGCTACGACACTGTCCACGGACCTGAAGAGCGGCGCACTCATTTACCATGAGGGGGCACGGCCGGGGAAACTCGAGGTCCGCGCCACCAAGCCGCTCGGCAACCAGCGTGATCTGGCGCTGGCCTATTCGCCGGGTGTCGCCGCCGTGTCCGAAGCGATACATGCCGATCCCGCGAGTGTCTCGCGCTATACGGCGCGCGGCAATCTCGTGGCGGTCGTCTCCAACGGCACGGTGGTGCTGGGGCTGGGCAACATCGGGCCGCTGGCGGCAAAGCCTGTGATGGAAGGCAAGGCCGTCCTCTTCAAGAAGTTCGCGGATATTGATGTCTTCGACATTGAACTCGCGCAAACCAATGTCGACGCGTTGGTGGAGACGATTGCCGCGCTGGAACCGACTTTCGGCGGCATTAACCTGGAAGACATCAAGGCACCGGAGTGCTTCGAACTGGAACAGCGCTTGCGGGAACGCATGGCGATCCCCGTCTTTCACGACGACCAGCATGGCACGGCGGTGATCGTCGGGGCGGCCGTCACCAACGCGCTTCGCCTCACGGGGAAAGACATTTCCCGCATCAAGATCGTGGCGTCGGGTGCGGGTGCCGCCGCCCTTGCCTGCCTCAACCAGCTCGTGAGCCTCGGGGCCTCGCGCGAAAACATCTGGGTCTGCGACATCGAGGGCGTGGTGCATGAGGGCCGCGAGGTGCTGATGGACGCCTGGAAGGCGGTCTTTGCGCAGAAGACAGCGGCGCGCACCCTCGCGGACATCATTCCGGATGCGGATGTGTTCCTCGGTTTGTCGGCAGGCGGTGTGCTGAAGCCCGAGCACCTGAAGACAATGGCGCCGCATCCGCTCATCCTGGCGCTGGCCAATCCCTTCCCCGAAATCATGCCGGAGGCGGCGCTGGAGGCCAGGGCTGACGCCATGATCTGCACGGGCCGCTCCGACTATCCGAACCAGGTCAACAACGTGCTGTGCTTTCCCTATATCTTCCGGGGCGCACTTGATGTGGGCGCCACCGCCATCAACGAGGAGATGAAGCGGGCCGCCGTCCAGGCCATCGCGGAACTGGCGCGTGATACGCCGTCGGACATCGTGGCGCGCGCGTCGGGCGGAGAAACCCGCGTGTTCGGGCGGGAGTCGCTCATTCCTTCGCCCTTCGATCCGCGTCTTATCCTGCGGGTGGCGCCTGCTGTCGCGCGGGCTGCCATGGAAAGCGGTGTCGCCACGCGGCCCATCGCCGATCTCGACGCCTATGGCGAAAGCCTGCAGCGCTTCGTGTTCAAGTCAGGCTTCATCATGCGCAACATCTTTGCCGAGGCGCGCAAGCAGCCGAGGCGGGTGATCTATGCCGACGGCGAAGACGAGCGCGTGCTGCGGGCGGCACAAGTGCTGATCGAAGAGGGTATTGCAAAACCCATTCTGGTGGGCCGGCCTGCCGTCATCGAGACGCGCATCAAACGCTACGGACTATCGCTTGCGCTCCACACCGACGTGGCGATCATCAACCCGGAAGATGATCCGCGTTATCGCGACTATGTGGCCACCCTGGTGGAACTGGCGGGACGCAAGGGCATCACGCCGGATGCGGCGCGGACGCTCGTCCGCACTTCGACGACCGTGATTGCGGCGCTCGCCGTGCACCGCGGCGAGGCTGACGCGATGATCTGCGGGCTGGAAGGGCGCTTCCGGTCGAAGCTCCGCCTGATCCGCGACATCATCGGGCTGGCGCCGGGCGTGAACGAGTTCGCCGCCATGAGCCTGATGATCACGTCGCGCGGCATCGTCTTCCTTGCGGATACGCATGTGCAGCCCGATCCCAGCGCGGCCGCGATTGCCGACAATGTGTTGCTCTGTGCCGATCATGTTGCGCGCTTCGGGCTGGTGCCGAAGGTGGCGCTGGTCACGCATTCCGACTTCGGCGATTTCGACACGCCCTCGTCCACGAAAATGCGCGATGCCTTGGGCATTGTCCGGCAGCGGGCCCCGCAGCTCGAAGTGGATGGTGAGATGCAGGCGGATACGGCGCTCATTGCTGCCGTGCGCCAGCGCAAGCTGCCAACCTCTACGTTGAGCGGGGATGCCAACCTGCTGGTCATGCCGGACCTTGCCTCCGCCAACATCGCCTACCAGACGATCAAAGTGTTCGGTGATTCCCTGCCGGTCGGGCCGATCCTGCTCGGAACGGCAAAGCCCGCCCATATCCTGACCGGGTCGGTCACATCCCGCGGCGTTGTGAACATGTCGGCCATTGCAGTCACGGAAGCGCTTGCGCTGGAGCGAAACTAGCCGACGAAATTTGTAATCTATTGTTTTTTATAGTGTTTCGAATTTGCCCGGCATGCGCAGAATCGCCTTTTCTGCGGGATGACCAACACCGAGACAGAGACGCTGTGGAAATACATTTTTAAGTTGTATCGCAGCCTCGGCAATCTGTGATTTTTGATTGATTATTTCAGCTGGTTTCAATTTTCGGTCTTGCGACAAATTTATTGGAATCCGCGAATCCTTACATTTTCTGGGTGCGTGCCTTGACCCTCTCAACCCTAATACGCTATGTGACTCCCAGTTGAGTGCCGAAGTCGGGGGACGATATTTTATGAAGCGATTTACAATTGCGTTGCTGTGCGCCGTTCTGTCTTCGCACGCACATTCTGCAAGTGCCGCAAATGCCAGCGTTGCTACCATTTCTGGAATGCAAGGCAAGGTTCTGGTCAATACCGGGCACGGGTTTGTTCCTGCAACCGATGCCTTGGCCCTTAAGCCCGGCGACAAGGTCATGGTCGGCAAGGGTTCTTTCGCCAAAATCACGTATCAGTCGTGTACGCTCCCGCTGTCACAATCTTCGGTTTTTGTCGTCACAGTGGCTGCGCCTTGCGAAATCCCTGCGGGAACGGGCCAAACGGCTTCCGGTGCAACCGGTGGCGTCCCGGGTGCCGGGCTTCCGGCAGCTGGCGGCTTGCCACCGATCGTCACGACGCTGGCGTTCGTGGGTCCTGCCGCCGTGGCCTGCGCCGTCAAGTGTGATGATTGGTTCGGCGACGACCCCGTCAGCGGAAACTAATTCCCACCGGTTTGACGTCTCCTGCGGAACTTTCTCGCATGGTGGAATCGGCTGAACTAAAAGTTGGATAAGCGAATCAGGGTCGCATGCTGTGCGGCCCCTTCGTGCTATTCAGGAGCAGGGGGTTTATGCCGCACACGGTCCAAGGAAATGAGCGTCCATCGCTGCATTCCCTGTGGTGGGGCATGGCTGTTTCCCTGTGGCTCGCGGTCATGATTCTGGCAGGCGGGACATCAGTGCCGTCACCAGCCGTGCTGACCGTTCAAACGCTGTTGAGCGCGGGCCTCGCGCTTCTTGCGGCCTGGCGGTTGCGGACAGGCTTCCCCACCTGGACGGGCCTTGCCGGTCTCATTCTCCTGCTGCTGGCTCTTGTGCTGACGCTGGTGCAACTCATTCCCCTGCCGCCCGGGATCTGGATGTCGTTGCCAGGCCGCGGACTTGTTGCTGCAACTTATCAGGCGTCAGGAGAAGCCGCACCTTGGCTTCCCCTCAATCTGCAACCGGTAGAAGGATATGCATCGGCGCTTGCGCTGATCCCCGCGTTCGCTGGTTTCCTGGCTGCCCTCACGCTGGATTGGCGCAATGCCATGATGGTTGGGACAGCACTGCTGCTGTGTGCCCTTGCGGGCGCTGTGCTGGCGCTCACCCAGAAGTTTGCGGGCCCCGGACAGGGGCTGTATTTCTACACCACACCCGCCGGCAATATTGCCATGGGCACGTTTTCCAACCGCAATTTCCTTGCCGCGCAACTTTTCACGGCTGTGCCCTTTGTGGCCGCGCTCGCCACGACGGCAACGGATGCGTGGCGGATGAAGCCCTGGTTGATGTCGCTGTTTGCGGTGATCTACATGGGCATCCTCCTCGCGGCCCTTGCGGCTGTCGGATCCCGGGCAGGGGTCCTGCTTGCCATGCTCGCAGTCTTTCTCGCCTTTGCAGTAGTGTTTCGCTGGCGCCGTTTTGCGCAGTCCGGTGCCGCCATCCTCGCAGCGCTTGCGGCCCTGTTCGTGATCGGCCAGGCCAGCATGGTGGGCATCCTGCGACTCGTGCAGAAAGACCCGCTGGACGATTTCCGCGCCACGATTTTCGCCGTGTCCCTCGACGGGGTGAAGGCGTTCTTTCCGGCGGGAAGCGGGTTTGGAAGTTTTGCCTCGGCCTACCAAATGTTCGAGCGGCCCGCCGACATCATCGACAACTATGTGAACCACGCCCACAATGATTGGCTGGAAATCGTCTTTGCCGGGGGTCTGCCTGCGCTGATCCTGCTTGTGGCCTTCGTGGTGCTGTTCGCGGTCACCTTCGTGCGCCTGATGCGCTTGAGCATGTTCAGGCACGGCGGCGCTTTGTACCGTGCCGGGGGCGTGGCGGCGTTTCTTCTGTTGCTCCATGCCGCCGTGGATTTCGGCCTGCGCACGCCGGCCTTGCTGTCGGTCTTCTCGGTCTGCCTTGGTCTTGCAACGCTGGCAGGCGCGGCGCTGCACAATCACCGCCATCACGCGACCTCTCAGCCCGATCCTGCCGCGGCGTCACACACCCCGCGTCCCTTCGTGCCGGGCGCGTTTGGAACGCGCAATGCCCCCAAGGTGCAAGCATGACGGTGCGTTCGCTCCTGCCCGGCATCAGTGGCCGCGCGCAACACCACGCAGGGCTTCCGGGTGCGGCCCATGATTGACCTTCACTCCCATATCCTGCCTGGCGTGGATGATGGCGCGCAATCGCTGGATGACTCGCTCGCCATCGGCCGCATGGCGGAGACGGACGGCATTGAGGTCATGGCCTGCACGCCGCATTTCATGCCGGGCATGTATGACAATCAGGCTGCCGACATTCGCGCCCGCGTCAAGCATCTCAACGCCGTGTTCGAACGGGAGGGGCTGCAGCTCGCCCTTGTCGTCGGCGCCGATGCCCATATCCGACCCGACTTCACGCAATGCCTGAAGGCGGGCCAGATCCTCACCCTGCATGACAGCCGCTACGTTCTGGTGGAGCCGCCGCATCATGTTCTTCCGCCTCGCTTTGAAGAATTCATGTTCAACATTGCGGTCTCGGGTTTCGTGCCCGTGCTGACGCATCCCGAGCGGCTGAAATGGATCGAAGGCAACTATGCGGTGAT
This sequence comes from uncultured Alphaproteobacteria bacterium, assembly GCA_937868035.1. Lineage (GTDB taxonomy): Bacteria > Pseudomonadota > Alphaproteobacteria > Rhizobiales > Aestuariivirgaceae > Aestuariivirga. Next base: position 7,315 of record CALMLK010000234.1, on the reverse strand, counting down.
GCAGAAGCTTGCTGCCTCCGGCGTATGGATGCAGATCACGGCAGGTTCGCTCGCGGGCCGCTTCGGCAAGCGCCGCAGTATTGGGCGGAGCGCATGTTGTCCGAAGGCCTGGTGAGCATCCTTGCCACCGATGCGCACAACACGAAGTCGCGCCCGCCCCTGCTGGCGGAGGCGCATGACCTCGCCTGCACACGTGTCGGGAGCGAAGAAGCAGGCCATCTGGTGCGGACAAGACCCGCCCTCATCCTTCAGAACGAACCACCGGAATCAGCGCCGCAGATCAGCGTGCAATTCCCGGTGGACAGCCGCGAGCCGGGTTTCTGGCGGCGGCTGTTTGGAGCCTCAGCACAATGACACGGTTACGGACACATCTCACCTTTCTTCTCGTGCTCCTCCTCACGGGGCTTCTCAGCGCCTGCGCGGGCGGCGGTCTGGACGGAAATGCGGATGGCTCTTTCCAGACCACTGGCGGTGGCTCAGGAGCGACGTCCATCAATGGTGAAGCCGCCAACAGCGCAAAGAAAATCTTCGCGGAGAATTCCGAAAGCGCCACGGCCAACAAGGAAGACTACAAGATCGCGCCGCTTGATGTGCTCGACATCTCGGTCTTCGGCGTCCAGGAGCTGAACCGCACTGTGCAAGTGAACAGCAGCGGCATCATCACGATGCCCCTCATCAAGACTGTGAAGGCGGGGGGCCGCACGCAGGCGCAGCTTGAACGTGACATCGCGGCGAAACTGGAAGCGGGCTACCTGCAATCGCCGCAAGTCTCCGTCTTCGTGAAGGAATACAACAGCCAGCGCATCACGGTGGATGGCGCCGTGAAGAAACCCGGCATCTTCCCGACAACGGGACAGATCTCGCTGATGCAGGCGATTGCGCTTGCCGAAGGACTTTCCACGGTGGCGGATCCGAGCGGCGTCCTGTTGTTCCGCACTGTCGACAACAAGCGCATGGCCGCACGCTTTGACATTCGTCAAGTGCGCAGCGGCAAGGTGTCCGATCCGATGCTGCAGGCGGGCGATATCGTGATGGTCGATGAAAGCGCGGCCCGCACGACGCTGCGCGACATCAAGGACGCACTGCCGCTCTCCGGCCTCTTCCAGTTGATGTTGCTGTAGGATGGGCATGATGGACCGCAATTCGCAGCAACCCCCGCCGCCACTGCCGCAGAGCCAGTCGGTCGTCGAAGCGCCGGCGGGCATGGTGCCGCAGAATTTCCGTTATGGCGGCAACCCCTATCCCTATTTCCCCAATACGGACGACGGCGCTGGCGAGCAGGGTTTCGACTTCCGCCGCTATATCCGTGTCGCGCTCAAGTACCGTTGGATGATTACGGGCATTGTCCTCACGTCGCTGCTGATTGCCGCCGTCGTCACCTTCCTCATGACGCCCATCTACCGGGCGACAGCGTCGATCCAGATCGACCGCGAAGCCATGAACATCGTCAAGATGGACGGCGTGCAGCCCGAGGAAGGCGCGGGCGGCATGGAATTCTATCAGACCGAATATGAATTGCTGGCCAGCCGCGCGCTTGCCGACCGGGTCTCCACGACGCTCGGGCTGGGGAATAGCGACGCCTTCAACAAGCGCCAGAAATCATTGATTGATGTGATGTGGTCGCTGTTGAGCGGGGAAGAGAACACCGAAACCCCCTCCGCTCCCGAGGTCAGCCAGGAAAACCTGACGCGTTCGGCGGTGGACCGGCTGCAGCGCATCGTCAGCATTGCGCCGGTGCGCGGTTCCCGTATCGTCAAGATCAACATCGATCATGCGAACCCGGGTGTGGCCCAGACCATCGCCAATGGTTACGCGGACGTCTTCATCGCCGACAATCTTGACCGGCGGTATGAGGCGACTTCCTATGCGCGCAAGTTCCTGGAAGAGCGCCTTCAGCAGCTGAAGGTGAAGCTGGAGGAGTCGGAGAAGCAACTGGTCAAGTATGCGGAAGACCAGGGCATCATCCGGCTCGACGACAACAAGAATCTTTCCGCGTCAGACCTGCAGGCGGTCAACGACAAGCTGGCTGCGGCGCACAGCGAGCGCATCAAGAAGGAACTGCTGTGGAAGCAGGCGCAGGCGACTGATGGACTGGGACTGAAGGAAATCCTCGACAGTGACGCCATCAAGGCCAACCGCAAACTCAGGACCGAACTCGCGGCGGAATACCAGCAGAAGCTCGCCATCTACAAACCCGCGTTCCCGCTGATGGTCCAGCTCCGCAACCAGATCAAGGAACTGGACCGGCAGGTGCAGACCGAAGTTGCGGCCATCAAGAACTCCATTGAAGCGCAATACATTGCCGCGAAAGAGGAAGAAGAAACACTGGCCCAGCAGCTGGAGGGCAGCAAGGCGGAAGTCGTCGACCAGCGCAACCGCAGCATCCAGTACAACATCATCCAGCGCGAGGTGGACACGAACCGCCAGCTCTATGACGGGCTATTGCAGCGTTACAAGGAAATCGGCGTTGCCGGCGGCGTGGGCACCAACAACATCTCCATCGTGGACCGCGCCATCAAGCCTCTGTTCCCGCGTTCGCCCAACCTTCTCCTGAACATGGCGCTGGCGCTGGTCGTGGGTGTGCTGCTCGGCGTCATGGCGGCTCTGGGACTCGATTTCCTCGACGACAGCTTCAAGTCGCCGGAAGATATCGAGCGCGAATTCAGCCTGCCCGTGATGGGCATCATTCCAAAGCCGAAGACGGGCAAGGCGCTCGAGCAGGAATTGTCGGACCCGAGGTCGAGCATCGCCGAGGCTTACCGTTCGCTGCGCACGGGACTTCAATTCGCGACGAGCGAAGGCCTGCCGCGCACAATGCTGATCACCAGCAGCCAGCCCGCCGAAGGAAAATCAACAACGGCGCATTCGCTTGCCATTTCGCTGGCGCAGATCGGCTTGCATGTGCTGCTGATCGACGCCGACCTGCGCAATGCCTCGCTGCACAAGCGGCTGCGCATCAGCAACGAGGTGGGCCTGAGCAGCTATCTCTCGGGTGCAAAGCTGCCTGAGGAGGTGGTGCAGGCCTCGACGACCGAAGGTCTGGTGCTGATGACGTCCGGGCCGCTTCCGCCTAACCCCGCGGAATTGCTCACCGGCGCGCGCATGCCGTCGCTGCTGACGCTGGCCAACGAGTCCTTTGATATCGTCATCGTGGATTCGCCGCCGATAATGGGCCTTGCCGATGCGCCGTTGCTGTCGCGGCTTGTGCAGGCCACCGTGCTGGTGGTTGCAGCCAATGAAACCCGCCGCAGCACGGCCCGCATTGCCCTGAAGCGCCTGCAGATGGCGCGGGCCAACATCATCGGTGCACTGTTGAACAAGTTCGATGCGAAGGAGACGGGCTACGGGTACGGCTATGGTTATGGCTACGGCGACTATGACTATCACAGCTACGGCGACACACCGCAGTTGCCGTCGCAGCGCAGTTGATGGGTGGCGGAATGCATGCGATCGACCGTGCCCTTGAAGCCGCGCGGCAACCGAAGCAACTGGCACGCAAGTTCACCGGACCTTTGCCGGCCGACATGCTGGAGGTGATCAAATGCGCCGCCGGCGATGAGGTTACATTGACGGCCCTGGCGTCAGACCGGAACCTCAGCGCGCAGAAGATCAGTGATGCCGCCCGCGTCTATCTCCAGCATATCATCACCCACGCCAATGGCAGTGACCGCATGGTGCTGGCGCTGCCGCAGAATTGGTCCAGCCAGGATGTGCGGGAGCACAAGCGCTGGATGCTGAAGTGGCTGCACCCTGACCGCAATCCGAGCGCATGGGAAGCCAACCTGTTCCATCGCGTGAAAGAGGCGTCCGACCGGATCGAGAACGGGACCGCCAAGGACAGCGCCGATCCTGCTGCCGCCGTTGCCTTTCAACGCAGGAAACCGCCGCCGCTGCGGCGCTTCCAGTCGGCATCGTCAAGGCCCTCCGCAGGCGGCTTGCGTCACTACAAGTTGCGCAAGCGGGATATCGTGAAGTTGCTCATCATGCCTTTTGTCCTTGCAGTCTGCGTCACGGTTCTCGCGAGTTTTGCCTGGCTGCGTTTCGGCCCGCAGGGAGGCTTATGATGCCGCAGCACGCCCATCACCCGTGGCGCCGCGTCCGGAGGTATGCCCTCTTGGCGGCCACCGCATGTGGCGTGGTGATTGCCGCCGGCGTGGGGTTGCCGTCCGTCTGGCGTTTGCCACCGCAAAATCCGGTGCCCGAAGCGCTGAGCGGGCAGGGCATTGCCGATTATCTGAATGCACTGGATGCCCCGGGCATCCGCCGCCTTGAAGACTATGCCTTCATGCTGCTCCAGCAGAACGCGCTGGATACAGAGGCGCTGCAATATCTCGTCGTCGCGGCCGGTCTGAAAAAGGATACGCAGCGCCAGGAGGTTCTGGCCCTCAATGCCGCGCGCTACACCATGCGTGACTCCCGCACGCAACTGACGGCGGTCAACATCGCGCTGCAGAAGAAGAAGTATGACGATGCGTTCTTCCACCTCGACGGCCTGTTGCGGGCGCGGCCGGACCTTGGACAGCAATTCTATGGAACGCTGGCGGCGCTGATTTCCAGCAACGAGGCGTTGCCCGCGCTCACGAAGGTGCTCGCTGCCTCGCCGCCCTGGCGCCGCAACCTTATCTCCTTTCTCGCGCAGGAGCCGCAAGGCTGGGCGGTGATGCAGCGTCTCTTCGAGAGCCTGCGAAAGGCGGGAGACGAAACGCCTGCCAGCGAGATGCGGCTGCTGCTGTCGTCGCTGGAAAGCCAGGGGAATTTTGAGCAGGCCTATTTTGTCTGGCTGGATTCGCTGGATGCCAGCGGGCTGGCGCGCGTGCAGAATGTGTATGATGGCGGTTTCGACATGGAACCCCAGGGACTGTTCTTCGACTGGACGCTGCGCCGGGTGAAGAATGCGCAGATCGATATCCTGAATCGCCCCGGCAATTCCACCAATCGGGCGTTGAGGCTCGACTTCGCCAATTACCAGGGCGCCTTCTCCCACGTCTCGCAACACCTGCGTCTGTCGCCCGGACAATATGTCTTGCACTACGATGTGCAGGTGCAGAACCTCGTTGCGACGCGTGGTCTGGTGTGGCGCTTGAAGTGTGTGGAAACGAAAGCGGCCATTGGCGAGAGTGCCGAAATCATCGCGAATGGCCCGTGGACCTCCGCCAACGCGCTTGTCACGGTTCCGGATGGCAATTGTGCCACGCAATTGCTCCAGCTTGAAACGGCCGCGCGCAACATCCTTGATACGCGGTTGTCGGGCCAGATCTTCATCGATGATGTGGCGCTGGAGCCCGTGACCGCAAAGGTGCCTGCTGCCGGGGATGGTGCGCAATGACAGCGGTGCGGACATTGGCTTCTTTCCTGCAAGGGCTGCCCAGCCAGGGCAAGGTTGCCATCATTGCGCTGGCGGATTTCCTCGTTCTCAATCTCGCAGTGTTCCTCGCCTATGCCTTGCGCCTGTCGTCGCTGGAATTTCCGGACAGCGAGCGCATCGTTCTCTACCTCGTTGCGCCGGTCTTGAGTGTGGCGAGCGCCTTCCCTTTCGGCATCTACTGGTCTGCCTCGCGCAACTACTCCAACATTCTCGAGCAGCGCATCCTCACGTCGCAGGTGATCGCAGCTGCGGGATGGATCACGTTGGTGTTCTTTGTCGGCACACCCGGTTTTGCGCGCTCCGTCGTGCTCATCTATCTTCTGTTGGCTGTTGCCCTGATGATCCTGCTGCGGAAGGCCGCGGCGCTGATATTCGGCGCGGGAACGAATCCGGTGCGGCAGCGGCCCATGGTGCCGGCCCTGATCTATGGTGCAGGCCATGAAGGCCAGACCGTACTAGAGGCAATGCGCCGCAATCGCACCTACAGGCCCGTGGCCTTTGTGGACACGGACTACACCTTGATCGGGCGCACCATCGCCGGACTGAAGGTCTATTCTCCCGAAGACCTTCCGGCAGTGATGGAGCGCAGGCAGCCGCGGGAGGTCATCGTCGCGCGCTCAGACCTCGGCCGCAGCAGCAGGCGCCTGCTGGTGGATCATCTCTTGTCGCAGGGCCTCACGGTGAAGATGGCGCCGCCCCCGGGCGAGTTTGTGGATGGTGAACTCAAGCTCACCGAACTGCGCGCCATCAAGGTGGAAGACCTGCTGGGCCGCGACCCTGTTCCGCCGGACCGCTTCCTCATGGAAAAGGTCATCAAGGACCAGGTCGTGATGGTGACGGGCGCAGGTGGCTCCATCGGTTCGGAGCTGGTGCGGCAGGCCATGGTGTATCAGCCCCGCAAGCTCGTCCTCATCGACAACAGTGAATTTGCCTTGTTTGAAATTCATCGCGCGATCGAGGCGCAACTGAAATCCCACGAGGGAGCAACGTGTTCCGCCGTTCCGATGCTTGCCGATATCCGCGACAAGTCCCGCATGTCGGCAATCATGCGCGAGCATGGGGTTGATATTGTCTTCCATGCCGCGGCCTACAAGCATGTGCGCATGGTGCAGGAGAATGCGGCTGCAGGCATCGAAAACAATATCTTTGGCACGAAGGCTGTTGCGGAAGCGGCGATGGACAACAAGGTGAAGCGCTTCGTCATGATCTCGACGGACAAGGCCGTGCGCCCCACCAGCATCATGGGTGCGTCCAAGCGGGTGGCCGAAATGGTCGTGCAGGCGCTTGCCGCCGAGATGCCGCAGACGATCTTCGCGATGGTGCGCTTTGGAAACGTATTGGGTTCGACGGGCTCCGTGGTGCCGCTGTTCCGCGAGCAGATCGCGGCGGGCGGTCCTGTCAATGTCACGCACCCGGATGTCACACGCTTCTTCATGCTCATTCCGGAAGCCGCACAGCTTGTCATCCAGGCCGCAGCCATGGCCGAGGGCGGGGAGGTCTTCGTTCTCGACATGGGTGAGTCCGTCAAGATCATGCAGCTCGCAAGATCAATGATCGAGTTGGCGGGCCTTACGGTGAAGAACGAAGAAAACCCCGACGGCGACATCGCAATCCGTATCACGGGGCTGAAGGACGGCGAGAAGCTCTACGAGGAGCTTCAGATCGGCACCGATATCCAACCCACGCACCATCCCCGCATCATGCGGAGCAGGGAAACGTGTGTTTCGCGTCGTGTATTGACTGCATCTCTCGGGAAAATGCAGGAATCTTACGTAAGTGAAGAGAACTTGCTCTCCTTGGCAGGCGGAATGAAGCTCCGGAGAGCGACCAAGTGATAAATACGGTCCCTGAGTCCGTGAATGATTTAGTGGTCTGCCTCGCTATTTTTACAATTGGTGCGGCAATTTGTTTTTGGGTAGGCCGCGCAGTCCGGGTACCAAGTTTGCCCGC